>NZ_QRZD01000005.1:0-11473 GCF_003464565.1 Collinsella sp. AF14-35 | reverse complement strand
CGCCGAGGCGTCCGACGGCGGCGCGCCCCTCCTCGGCGACGAGTGCAAGCTCGGCCTGTCCGTGTCCGGCAATTCCGGTTCCCTCGCCTACAAGTTCGTCTGGGAGCAGGGCGGCTGGGCCCGCTGGGGCACGATCCGCAAGAGCGACTCGTCAGCCTCGTGCTCGTGGGTCCCCGAGGTCACCGGCGACGTGAATATCTGGGTTGACGCCGTCGACTCGAACGGTAGGGTTACCACCCGCAAGTTCCCGGTGCACGTGGAGAATAATCTGGAAAATTTCAACTCGATATCCATTGAGTCTCCTAATGGCGTAGCAACCGCTGGTGATTCAGTTGTGATTACACCGAACCTGAACATTCGCAAAAACCAAGGAATCTTTTATAAATATGTATGGATGAAAAATTCTTGGAAGGAATGGGGTGTTATTGATTCAGGTAAAGGAAAGTCCTCTTTAGACTGGTCCGTGAAAAATACGGGTGATGTATCCATTTATGTTGATGTAGTTGATACAAATACTGGTCAAACTCTTACGTGTAGCGCTAATTGTCATTTCGCGCCTGAACAATGGACTTATACTTTGCTGTCTACTTCTGACGCCTTGATTAAGCCTGGCGAGAAGGTGTCGATCCGAGCAAACTGCGACGGAGTTACAGGATTTCTATCATATAAGTTTGTTTGGAGTAAAAATAACTGGTCAAAATGGGGCGTAGCTCAGAGCGGATCAAACCCTGCTCTGTCTTGGACTCCTGATAGCCCCGGTGAATATGACATTTATTGTGATGTAAGCGGATCAGACGGTAAGGTGACTTCCCGTAGCGTGCATATTGGTGTCTGGGGTTTTTCTGGGGTTGCTGCAGTTTCTACTGACGGCAATCTTTCATGGGGTGTGCGCGCAGATCTGGGCACCCTTGATGCGGAGAAATCCGGACAATTTCAATTTAAATTCGTTTGGGCAAAACCTGATTGGAGCAGTTGGGGGGTACTGAAGAACGGCTCTACCGAAAATAATGCGCATTTCAACCCGTCTGAGCTGGGCTTAAACTCGGGTTATTATGATCTTTACTGTGATGTAACTTATCCTGACGGCACGGTTCATACTAAGTCGACTCAGATTTACTACAACCCCATTGGCAGTTCCACTGTGCTTGGCGTCAGCAGGATTAGTTTGGTGACATGGCTTATGTCCCATCAATATGACTCTTATTATTTGGGAACTAGGTATTCGAGTGGCTTTTCATACGATACCTGTCTTTACCCCAACGGAAGCCCAAGATGGGATGGTTTTACCGGCATGAATTGCACAGGCTTTGTTGCCCATGCTTACGCTGCTGTCGGTGGAAATGTCTCTTCGATAGGTTGGATTAATTCCCATTCTCCATGGGCTGGTGGCCCTGGTGGTGGCGGCTACATTAACGCTTGGCGATGGTATGGGTATGCCTGCGATTCCGGTTGCAAAATGTATGAGTTCCGAACTGTCCAAGATATGCTTAATAGCGGATATGCTCAAAAGGGGGATATCATTTTCTTTAAGACGGATGGTTCAATTGATTGCCATATTGGCTTTTTCTGGGGTGATACTCCTTATGAGAACAAGATGTGGCATCAGATATTGCCTGGTAATCTAATTGGTCCATGCTTTAATAACGCTAATAAGGGAGAGGTCAGGCGATCTGTCGTCCTGATCAAATAGACATGTGAGCGTGCGTGCATTCCTATTTCCGATATTGCTCGTGCGCCCCTGTGTTCTTTCAGAAGAAATGGCTGTTCTTATAGATGTCGATGTTTTTCAATAATTTCAAAACAAAAGATCTTACGACACGCGAAAACATTGTGTGGAACGCTTTGGGCTCCCTGGTGTTTCTTGGATGTCAGTGGCTGATTACCGTATTTGCCGCAAGGTTATCGAATGGATATAGCGATGCTGGCGTATTGGCGATCTGCATGTCCATTGCAAATATATATGCCCAAGTTGGCTTGTTTAAAATTCGTTCTTATCAAGTATCAGATCTGACTTGCGAGTATTCTGCTTCTGAATACATCTGCTTTAGATTGATTTCAATGGCAATGGGACTTGCTTTTGTTCTCTTATATGCCATCTTTACATGTAGCCTTCCTACAGCTTTTTCGGTTTTTCTTTACTGTGTTTATAAATCATTCGAAGTATTTATTGATGTGCTGCACGGGATTGATCAAAAATCCCGCAGAATGGATCTATGCGGGATTTCGATGTTCATGCGCGGCGTATTATCACTCCTTGTATTTATTCTCAGCTTTGCTTTTTTGAAGAGTCTAAATGTTTCATTTCTATTTATGATTCTGGTTAACGTCCCAATTCTATTGTTGGATTGGTACGGCGCCTTTTCTGTTTGCAATGCTGGCGAATTTCATTTTGCATTTTCTGCCTCTCGTTGGCGTAACTTATTTGTTGAGTGTTTGCCGTCGGCCATTGGTGTCGTCTGCTGTTCCGCTGTAACAACAGTATCCAGACAACTACTCGACTATATGTCTGGATCTGAAATATTGGGAATCTATGCGTCCGTTTGTACCCCAGCCGTTATCGTGCAAGCGGGAGCTTCATTTGTGTACGCGCCTCTCTTGGGTGATTATGCGGCATATCTGCATAACGGTGATTATAAAAAGATACGGAAATCGTTTGTAGTAAGTGTTGCCTGCTTTCTGTTTATTACAGGAGTAAGCCTTGTTTTTTCCTCCCTTTTTGGTGACTGGTTTCTGCGTTCGGTGTTTGGCTCTTCAATTAGCGGCTATACAGACTTGCTGTATTTGGCTCTAGTAAGTGCGGTGTCCACCGCGTTGATTGGATATCTAACAGACTTGTCGATTGTTTTTAGGAATATGTGGGCAAGTCTGATTTGTAATTTGATTCCACTGCTGATCGTTGGACCACTTACTATTTGGTTTGTATCTTTGTGCGGGCCCAATGGCGTAAGCATAGCAATAATCATATCCTTTATCATCGGGTCAATTGCGCTTTGTATATCTCTCGCAAATACGATCAAGCGACTAACGAGAAATTCGACAACAACGGGGAAGTAAAGTAAGTGCACAGCAATTATTTGATTTTCAGCGCCTGTTACCTCCCTCACTTGGGAGGAGTGGAGATATTTACCGAAAACCTCGCGCATGAATTATGCGCTGAGGGTAATAAAGTCTATATCGTGACCAACAAATTGCCTGGACTTTCGGATTCGAGCGTCGATGAACATGGAGTCACTATAATTCGAGTCCCTTGTATATCCTTTTTGGATGGAAGGTTTTGTCTTAATTCATTTATTAAGTCCCATAGTCTGCTTAAGGAAAAACTCGGCAGCACCGAGATCGATGGCGTTCTAATCAATACGCGATTTTACTTTCTGTCCATTGTTGGCTTAATTTATTCTAAGTCCAGGAGAATCAAGCCTGTCGTACTTGATCATGGATCTGCATATCTGAGTTTCGGTAGTCCAATATTAAATTTGGCTGCTAAAGCTTACGAGCACTTTATTACTTTTATCGGTAAGGGGTTTTCTCCCGATTATTATGGTATTTCGGAAAAAAGCTGTGAATGGCTTCGCAATTTTAGAATTGAAGCCAAGGGCGTAATCTCAAATTCAATTGATGCTACCGCATTTTCATCTTCGAGTTCCGGTAGAAGTTTTAGGGAAGAGTTTCAGTTGACGTCTGACTGTCTTTTGGTGGCTGTTGCTGGTCGATTGATTCCAGAAAAGGGCATCGCTCAGATTATCGAAGCTTCTTCAAATGAGGAACTCATCGAGCAGAATGTTGTTTTCGTTATTGCAGGTGATGGGCCTATGAAAGCTGAAGTCGAGAAGGCCCGCTCTTCCAATTTCATTTATGTCGGTAGGCTGGATCGAAACGACATGGCCGCACTTTTCTTGGACTCTGATTTGCTTTGCTTGCCGTCTCGTTCTGAGGGTTTTTGCACTACACTTCTTGAGGCGTCTGCATGCGGATGTCCCTCTTTGACAACAGATGTTGGTGGCGCGTCTGAGCTTATTTTGAATGATAGTTACGGATCAATAATGGAATCTGGAGATGCTGATGAGATAGTAGAGCGTCTTAAATATTTAGATTCAAATCGTAAGCTGCTCCAAATCCAGTCCAAAAATATTTGGGAGCGAGCTGTTAGCGATTTCTCATTCTCGAAAACCGCGCAGCAGGCGGAAAACGCCATGAATGTGAATCGTTAAGGGTGGGTGTTCAATATTCAATTATTATGGATATGAGGGACCGCATCCTTTATAGGATATTAGTTTCTAACGACTTTCTAAAATATGTTTGGCTTTGATTAGTTTCATTTAAGGAATGATGATGGCTTCTATTGGTTGCAAGGTTCTTATTGCAATTCCCGCTTATAACGAAGAGGAGTGTATTGAAGGCACAATTGCCGAATTGCGTTCGAAAGCGCCTCAGTACGACTTTGTTGTCATTAATGATGGCTCGACTGATGATACCGGATCCATCTTAAAAAGATTAAATTGCAAAGTTATTACTATGCCAATTAACTGCGGACTTACCGTCGGATTTCAGACTGCAGTTCGATATGCCGTTGATAACGGTTATGACTATTTAATTCAATTTGATGCTGATGGTCAGCATAGACCTGAGTATCTTTCCGTTCTGGTTGATGAAGCCCATAAAACTAATAGCGATATCGTTATTGGTTCGAGATTTATAACTGAAAAAAAAGATACCTCGATGCGTATGGCTGGATCGAGACTGATTTCATTTCTCATTAAACTGATGTGTGGACAGCGTATTACTGATCCAACATCGGGTTTCAGGTTGTTTTCCAAGCCTGTTCTAGAGGAGTTTTGTTCTGATAAGAGCTTAAATCCGGAACCAGAAACAATCGCATTGCTGATTAAGCGCGGTTATTCAGTCTCTGAGGTTCAGGTGTCCATGCGTGAGCGCCAGGGCGGTGAGAGCTATCTTAATCCCGTCAAATCGGTGCAGTATATGGTAAGGGTAGTCGTCTCACTTTTATTTGTGCAGAGGTTCAGGTGATTTTTATGTCCGTAACGCTTCGCATCTTCTTGATTTTCTTCGCAGTCCTTGTTCTTCTGTTTATTGTTTCAAAGCTTAGAAGGTCACAGATGCAGGCACTTGACTGCTTTTTTTGGCTAGTTTTCTGTCTGTGCTTTGTTTTAATGGCCATATTTCCCGACTTTACTGAGTTAATTTCTCGGTGTTTTGGATTTATGAGTGCATCGAATTTTGTTTTTCTATTTGTTATTTTCGTTCTAGTGCTTCGTGATTTTTCTAATTCGCTTCGCTTGGCAAAACAAGAAGAGCGTCTTAACTCTCTTGTTCAATCGATAGCCCTTGGACAGGATAAAAGCGATCAATAAGGTGAAAGGCTGCTATTTTGAAGGCAATCAGGTGTGAAAGCCAAAAATACTTCTCTTTGGTGCTGCTTGGGGTGTTTTTCTCTCTCTACTGCTTTTTTTATTTTTATAGTAATCCACGTAAAATCACGTTATTGATTGGCGCTATTTCTGTTATTTATAGCGTTCTTACTTATTATCTGTTTTGTGTTAAATCCGATTTCCGTTACAAGACGCCCTATATTTTTGGCTCTTTAGCGCTTGCTCTTATTTTTTTCGCTTTCTTCTTTCCTCCCTTTGGCGTTCCCGATGAGGTGTATCACTATCTCTCGTCTTATTGGTTGCTAGACTGTTTTAAGGGAAAGGCATCCTTTGCTGGGGGAGAATTTCCCATCAGGGCCATTGATCATGATTTAATTGATTTATTCGGGGAGTCTTCTAAGAATATTGGCAATCATTCTTATAGCAGCTTGGCTTCGTGTTTTGGTCTTTTCGCTAATGGGTCAGCTGAGAAGATTGTTGGTGGTTATGAGTTTACAATTGGCAATTGTAATTTTATTTGCAAAATTCCCTCGATGTTAGGGCTTGCTGCGGGTATTGCTTTCAACTTTGATGCAGTTCCGACCTTCTATCTTGGTCGGTTGTTTTCTGCTTTTGCCTTCTTCGCTCTTGTGGTTGTCTCATATAAGCTGACTCCTTATTTCAAACATATCATTTTGTTCATTGCTTTTCTTCCAATGACGTTGCACCTTGCCTCTTCCTATTCTTATGATGCAGGAATCATTGGCTTATCCTTGCTTGTGTTTTCGCTGCTTATGCGCGCTTTCGCGTGTGGAGAGAATGAGATTACTTATAAGGAAGTTATTGGATTTGCGATCTTAGCATTTTTCTTTGCGCCCTGTAAATCCATTTATTGCACTGTCTTATTTCTATTTATATTTATACCGAATAAGAAATTTTCTGATAGACGAGCAGCGTTTATCTCAAAGGTGCTGATCCTGTTATTGCCCTTTGTTTCTATCGGTATTTTCAGCCTTTCCTCTATTGCTTCTTTCGCATCTGCTTCTGCTACATTTGATGTACGAGGAGCTGAAGTTGGTCATTTCTATTCCATGGCTGGGATCTTGAGCCATCCGTTTACTTCTTTCGTTATGCTTATACGGACTTTGGTTAATGGCCTAGATTATTACTGGGAAACGATGTTTGGCTATGAGCTGGGTTGGCTGCAGACCAATCTAGCGATGCCGATTTATTTAATGGTCGTATATCTGTTCCTTGCCTTTTTTTGCTGCATCAAAGACGAGAATGATTTCCCCGAACTTAACCTCCCCGTAAGGTGCTGTTTTATTGTTGCCTCACTCATCTCGGCATTTGGAGCAATTCTTTCGATGTGGCTATGCTGTACTTTTGATACTGAAAATGTTGTTATGGGTGTTCAAGGACGTTACTTTTTACCGATTGTTCCATTTGTTCTCTCGGCTCTTCGTTTTTCCAATACTGAATTTAAGGGTTCTTTTATTCATAAGTTATTTCAGGTGGAAGTCCTGACCGGCATTCTATATATTGTGCGCTTGGTATCCATTGCTACACTTTAGTCTTTCAGCGCGCTTTATTGTCTTGTAGATATCTCCAATTGATTTCACTTTGGTATTTAACTTCTTTACCAGGATACTAATCAGGTGGGTAAGGATAATGGCGCATTTTACTTTTAGGGGATGGTCTGATAATGGGAATTTACTATAGGGGAATATGCCGTGGTTTTGGCGCGGCATATATCCCGTTCAAGCTAAAGCAAAGCGACAAAGAATTTGTTTCTGTTAATGTGGCGACTGATGCAGGGGCGTCTGTCCCTTTTTCGCTTCACTATCATCAGGATGTCGAAATCGCTGCTATCGCAGTGCCGCTCCTATCGTGTAAGGGTCTTAGGATTTCTGTAGCCGGAGCGGATAAATTCGATACCTCTCTTTCCTTCGGTGCAATTAAATGGATTTCTCGTCTTAATTACAAAATCAATCCTTCCTCCACTTCTCGCTTTCGCAATATTGAATCCGATTCTTATTTTGGAAAAATTCATATTCGTTGTAATGTCGCAGTTGAGGCCTTCGAGAAGAATGAAATTATTCTCAAGGGTGTTATATGTTCCCCTAAGATCGATTCTTTAAAACGTGTCTATGTTACCGATGGTGATTCTGAAGTCCTCGAAAACTATCCCGTATATTTGGGCAAACCTTCACAAATTAAGTATCACGGCTTTTACCGTTACGAGTCGTCCTTTTCTCTCAGGATTCCTAAGGGTGATAAAACATTCTGCTTGGTTGCATCTGGGGATGATCTGCAGGGTTCCGGTTTTCTATCTTTGGACCCAGCTGCAGTTAAATATATGCTGGATTCAAGGTCTCCTGCATTCTATAAATCCGCCTATATTGATACCTATGTTCATCTAGCGAGAATGAGGAAGCGTTCGCTTTCTTTCCTCCGTTCTCAAGATGTCCCCACGATTCAAAAAGGTGTGAAATTCAGCATCATTGTCCCCCTCTTTAATACCCCTGTCTCTTTTTTCTGGGATATGGTTAATTCGGTTGAGGAGCAGGTTTATGAAAATTGGGAGTTAATTCTTGTAAACGCTAGCCCAAATAATGCTGCACTTTCTGCCGAGCTTGTTAGGCTGTCGGATTCAAGAATTAAGGTTGTTACCTTAACTGAAAACAAGGGAATTGCTGAGAATACAAACGGGGGTATTGAGGCTGCTTCCGGCGACTACATTGTGTTCTTCGATCACGATGACACCCTTGATCGATTTGCTTTATATAGATATGCAGAACAGATCTCGGCTCATTTTGATACGGATGCTTTGTATTGCGACGAAGACTTCCTCAATGAGGCGGGCGATTATGTTGATCCTCACTACAAATGTGATTTCAATCTTGACCTGCTGCGCGTGCACAATTACATCACTCATTTGCTTTGCGTTCGTTCCACGCTGGTTAAAGAGCTAATGCTTCGTAAAGCTTTCGATGGGGCACAAGACTATGATTTCCTTCTTCGTCTTTCCGAGAGAACCCATAGCTTTTTCCATGTTCGCGAGGTTCTCTACCATTGGCGCATCAGCGATTCTTCCACTGCTAAGAGCGCTGGCAACAAAAATTATGCCGACGAGGCTGGTCGGCGTGCCTTGCAAGAGCATTTGGATAGATGCGGGCTAAATGCCTCGGCAGAGCTGACCGATACTCCCTGCTTTTATCATGTTTCTTACGCTATTAATGATGAACCTCTTGTAAGTATTGTTATCCCTAACAAGGACAGCGTTGAAGTTCTCCGTAGATGTATTGAATCAATTGAAGGCAAAACATCTTATTCGAACTACGAGATCCTTATTATCGAAAATAATAGTGTCGAAAAAGAGACGTTCGAGTATTACGACAGCGTTTGCGCCGCTTTTGAAAATGTTCGAGTTGTAACCTGGGAAGGGCCCTTTAATTATTCTGCTATTAATAACTACGGTGTCGGTATGACCAAAGGCGAGTACCTTTTGTTCTTGAATAATGATACTGAAGTTATTGAGCCGAACTGGCTTTCTTCAATGCTTGGTTTCTGCCAGCGCGATGATGTGGGTGCTGTTGGCGCAAAGCTTCTTTATCCTGATAACACCGTTCAGCATGCTGGCGTTCTAATGATTTATTGCAACAGCGAGAACGAAATGGGCGGCCCCATTCACGTTTTCAATAATATTGACCGTGACGATCCTGGCTATATGCGCCGAGCTGTAATCTCTCAGGATCTTTCCGCTGTTACTGCTGCCTGTATGATGACGAAACGCTCTATGTTCGATCAGCTGGACGGTTTTAATGAGAGTTTTGAAGTGGCCTTTAATGATGTCGATTACTGCCTAAGGGTTCGCTCTCTTGATCGATTGGTCGTGTTCGATGCCGACGCGCTTCTTTACCACTATGAGTCGTTTAGCCGTGGGTATGAAACCGGTGCAAAGAAGGCTCGTTTTATGCGCGAGCAGGGTAAATTGCGGACTGCATGGGCCGATTATTATGTAAATGGTGATCCCTATCATTGCCCCATGAGCACGCGTTAGCTTGCTTTGTCTGATGGGCCAATCCGTACGTATGCAACCTAGTGCGGATTGGCCACTGTTTAATGACGAAGTCAGGCAATACTTGATCTCATGGGCACTCTGTAAATTCAATCGTGTATGCGCTCATTCGGTTCATGGTTCTTGTACATAGTTCAAGCTTTTCAATTCCATTCATCTTAGAATGGAATTGAATTAAAACTATGTTTTGGAAGGCTTATCAGCTATGAAAGGCATCATCCTCGCCGGCGGGTCCGGCACCCGCCTGTACCCGCTCACGCTCGTGACCTCCAAGCAGCTGCTGCCGGTCTACGACAAGCCCATGATCTACTACCCGCTTAGCACCCTCATGCTGGCGGGCATCCGCGACATCCTGGTCATCTCCACGCCGACCGACCTCCCCAACTTCGAGCGCCTGCTCGGGGACGGCTCGCGCTACGGCGTGAACCTCTCCTACGCCGAGCAGCCCTCGCCGGACGGCCTTGCGCAGGCGTTCACCATCGGCGAGGAGTTCATCGCCGGCGAGCCGTGCGCGCTGGTGCTCGGCGACAACATCTTCTACGGCAACGGCCTGTCGCGCCACCTGACGCGCGCCGTCCAGAACGCCGAGTCGGGCCGCGCCACGGTCTTCGGCTACCACGTGGACGACCCCGAGCGCTTCGGCGTCGTGGAGTTCGACGGCGAGGGGAGGGCCGTCTCCATCGAGGAGAAGCCCGCCGAGCCCAAGAGCTCCTACGCCGTCACCGGCCTGTACTTCTACCCGGGCGACGTGGCCGCCAAGGCGCATGAGGTGAAGCCGTCGGCCCGCGGCGAGCTGGAGATCACGACGCTCAACCAGATGTACCTGGAGGAGGGGACGCTGTCCGTCGTCACCCTCGGTCGCGGCTACGCGTGGCTGGACACCGGCACCATGGAGAGCCTGCACGAGGCGGCGGAGTTCGTCCGCGCCGTGGAGCACTCCCAGGACCTGCCCGTGTCCGTGCCCGAGGAGATCGCCTGGGAGAACGGCTGGATCACCACCGAGGGGCTCAAGGAGGCCGCCGAGGCCTACGGTAAGTCGGTATACGGGCAGCACCTCAAGAAGGTCGCCGCCGGCGAGATCGTCAACAGCCCGCGCGAGTACTAATTGCCTGGTGAAAGGGGATGAGTGATGACCGATATTCTGGAGCGCGATGGCCTCTCCGTCGAGCTGCTCTCATCCCTTTCTTATAAAAGCGAGCTGGGGATATCGCTTAAGAAGAACCTGCATTATTTTGATCGGGACCTTCTGCTTGCTGAGCTCTTTAAAGCTAATGAGTGGTATCAAGGCCAATCGGCATTGGTTGACTTGCCTATAGACAGTCGAATTAAATCTCTTCAGTCTATCAAGCTTAAGCTGGACCGTTATTGGCCCGATCATCAAGTGCGTAAGGTCTTTAATGACTTGCTCGGCTTTCGATCCATTGTTGATTCTTATGAATCCGTTCTTGCGTTAAGCGGTTCTGATTTTAAAGTTGTTAATCTATCTGCTGGAAAAGCCATAGACGACGGTTATCGTGGCGTTCATCTCTATTATGTGCGTGAAGCTCGCTGTTATCCGATAGAGCTTCAGTACAATACCTTCTTTGATAGGCAGTTAAATAACTGGCTTCACAAGTATTTGTATAAGAAGACCGTTGATTCGTCGATCGGTGCCTTCTTGCGAATGCGTTACGAGGCCGGTTTGATTCATGATGAAGCTGAGTTCAGAGGGGAGTTGGCTGATGCGCTATCTGGTTGCTAAGTGGTTTTCTAAGCAAGGTTCGCTGGTGATGGCCGTTAAGCCAGGCAAGGAGCTTATTGAGATGATGCGAAGGGTGCAGGGTCGTTTTGGCACCTCTGACCTTCAGCTCGTTACCATCAGTCGTCCCTCCGCATATGGCGAGTACGAACCGTTTGAGTTTGTCCATTCCGAAGAGCAGCTTGTGGCGCGCCTTGAGCAGCAAGCTGCGTAAATAAGGAGAATAATGTCTGAGATTTTTGAACCCAAGAACATCATCGTCACGGGCGGCTGCGGCTTCATCGGCAG
>NZ_QRZD01000049.1:0-2053 GCF_003464565.1 Collinsella sp. AF14-35 | reverse complement strand
GGGGCGCCGGGGGCGGGAATCTGGGCGTACACATTTCCTACACAATTCGGAATTCTCAGCTGTATTTACCGGTAATAAAGAGGGGACCTCGTTTCCGAGATCCCCTCCTCCGTCTATCTATAGAAATAGGCTTTCAAAGCCTTAGGCCAACAGCTTGCGACCGGATTCCTCGATCGCGTCAAGTGCTGCATCAGCCTCGGCGGCATCCGCGCCCTTGGCGAAGATGTACAGTTTAATCTTGGGCTCGGTGCCGGAAGGACGAACAATACCCTTGTTGCCGCCCTCAAGATCGAACTCAATGACGTTAGCCTTCGGCAGGCCGTTCACGCAGGTGTTGTAGTCCACGACGGCCTCAATCTTGGACCCAGCAAGCTCCGCAGGCGGGTTCTCGCGCAGACCGGACATGATGCCGGCCATCTTTGCCGCACCCTCAGCACCCGGATAGCTCAGCGAAATCGTCTTGTTGTGGTAGTAGCCATACTTCTCGTACAGCTCGTGCATCGCATCGGCGAGGTTCTTACCCTGGAGCTTGTAATACTGCGCCATCTGGCAAATCAGCAGCGAAGTGCTCACGGCGTCCTTGTCGCGCACGTGGTCGCCAGCCAGATAGCCGTAGCTCTCCTCGAAACCAAAGATAAAGCGATCGACCTCGCCAGCATCGGAAAGCGAGGTAATGATGTCGCCGATGTACTTGAAGCCCGTCAGGCAGCGGCGGAGCTCAAAACCGTACTCGTCGGCCAGAGCGTCAACCATTGCGGAAGAAACGATAGTAGTAACGGCAACCTTCTTAGTGAGGTCCTCGCCGCGGGCGGCACGGGTCTTGCAAATATAGTCGAGCAGTAGGACGCCCATCTCGTTACCGGTCAGCAGCAGATAGTCATCGCCATTTTTAACGGCAACGCCAACACGATCGGCGTCGGGATCGGTTGCAAGCAGCAAATCAGGGTGAACCTGCTCGCAGAGATCGATGCCCTTCTGCATGGCCTGACGGATCTCGGGGTTAGGATACGGGCAGGTCGGGAAATCGCCGTTAGGCTCCTTCTGCTCGGGAACAACCGTGACATCGGTGATGCCAGCGCGCTCGAGCACCGTGGTAACGGGAATGAGGCCGGTACCATTCAGCGGCGTATAGACAAGCTTGAGCGGCGCGCCGGCAATTTCCTCGGCAGAAAGATTCGTAACGCCGCGAGCGAGAACGGCGTCGTAATAACGCTCGAGGCACGAGTCATCGATCCATTTGACCAGGCCCTGCTCAAGAGCCTCATCGAAGTCCATGGACTTCACACCGGTGAACGTATCGGTCTCGGCGATAGCCTTAGAAATTGCATCGGCGGCCTCGCTGGTGATCTGGCAGCCGTCGGGGCCATAGGCCTTATAGCCGTTATACGGTGCCGGGTTATGACTAGCGGTCATGCAAATGCCACCGGAGCACTTAAGATCACGGACGGCCCAGGAGAGCGTCGGCACAGGAGAAATCTTGGGATAAACGAGGGCAGTCACGCCGTTTGCTGCAAGAATGGCAGCCGTCGTCTTAACGAACAGCTCACCTTTATTGCGGCTATCGCGAGCGATGGCAACCGTTGGATGCTCGAAGGTCGCATTGAGGTAGTCAGCGAATCCCTGGGTCGCACGACCGACCGTATAGATATTCATACGGTTAGTGCCCGCACCGATAGTGCCGCGAAGGCCGGCAGTACCGAAGGCGAGATCTTGGAAGAAAGCATCGGTGATGGCGTCCTCATCACCCTGCTCCTTCATCGTGTTAAGCTCAGCGAGGAGCTCCTCGTCCTTGACATTGGCAATCCAAGTATCAAGCAGCTCATGAACATCTGCCATGTGAGTCCTTCCTTCACAATCAATAAAACGACCCGTGTAAAACAGGACAAGCGCAGCAGTGCGCTAAAGCAAATATTAGTCCATTGAGAACAGAGAACCGACCAAAGAACGGTGAACGTCTATATTCAGCGATGGATGATTAAATTGATTTAATTGCATAAGGAATGTTGCCCGTAAACGCAAAAAAGGGGGAGGCCTCGCGGCCTCCCCCTTCTGC
>NZ_QRZD01000048.1:0-2627 GCF_003464565.1 Collinsella sp. AF14-35 | reverse complement strand
AGGCGGGGCATTCCCCGCCTCTTACACCACATCTCTGCGCGCTACCGACCTCACGGAAGCATCGGGGCAAATCAGGCCAAAAATAGACGGTCTCAAAGGCCGTGGCGGCATCGAAGTAGCTATCCTCAAACACCATATCCGCCACACTGCCTTGCAGAACGGCGCAACGCCCCTCCTGAATTGCAATTCGGTTGAGCTTTCTAGTCTTCTCCACGCTGACGGGCGAATAGTCGACGCCCTTGACGACGCCATGCGGGCATTTTTTCAGCAGCCGTTTTATGTTCGCCCCGCCGCCGCAGCCGCAATCCAGCACCTTGGCATTTGGCGCAAGTCGTAGAAATCGAAGTCCCCACCGCGCCACAGGGCTGTGGCCCAGATTCATCATGGCAACCATAAGTTTTCCGCCGAGGCCCACGGGCTTGCGGGTGTTTTCAAAGAACGACATCTGGCCCCTCCGATTTCGTGCATTCCGCATAGGTCAATGGGAACGAGGCCTTCAGCACCGCGCTTTTCTGCACCGCCCAGCCGTTTTGACGCAGGAAACGCAGGTATTCCTCGCTTGTCCACCTGCTGTGGAGGGGGAATCCCGCCATACTCATGAAAAAGGCTTTTGCCTTGCCGGAAACCGAGTTCCCCGCGTGGGTGAAGGTTGGCGCGATGAGCACGCCGTCGTCCTTCAGTACCCGCCTGATTTCTTGCAGTGCCTTTTCCGGATGCGGCACTATGTGAAGCGCGTTGGACGCGATCACCACTTCGAAGGACTTCTGTGCATAGGGCAGGCGGAACATATCTTGTACGGAAAAGTGCAGCTTTGCGGATTGATTGTCCCGCTTTGCTTCAAGGATCATCTGTGCAGAAGCGTCCGTAGCCTCGATGTGCACCGCCGCATCCACGATGCTCTTTGCGATAAGCCCCGTGCCGGTGGCAACCTCCAGTACGGTTTTTGCTTTCACCACCGGCCTGATCAGCTCATACATCTTCTCATACGCCGCCCGGTCCTTTCGCATGAAACGGTCGTACCGACCGGCATTCTTGTCCCAGAAGCCCTTGCGTTCGTGCATGGCTATCGCCCCCCAAACAGTTAGAGCAATCTAACTATAACACACGAATCATGCAGTAAGATAAGGCTAACCTTATTTCTTGGCCAAGACGCATCTCTTCGGTTTTGCTTATAACGGTGTGAGTCAGATACTAAGCTGGAGCTGAAGAAGGAGCTTGGCGGACAGGTAGGTCGATACCGGTTCCCGGAACGGTGATCCAGCCAATTACACCAGGGCTCTAGTCATGCAGATAAACCCAATCCATGACGGGAAATAGGTCCTTTTCTCTAGCTCGACGTCTTTCGGAGCTTGACGATTTGGACTGATGGAGGTGAGAAGTCCCTCACTGCGCCAATACCAGAAGATTGCGCTATAGACATCTCTCCGACCCTTTGAATCACCCCTTTTCACGCCACCCGCTACGAACCCCGGCGGAAACTAGGGAGTGATTAAAAAGGCGACCTGCGGTTTTGCGAATCAATTGAGTCATTCACAAAATCGCGAATTAAGGGCCTGATTCGCCCAAATTGCGCACGAATTGGCCCTTAGGCGGTACGACGCGACACGCATCGACAACACTCGGCCTGGATTAGTCACTGAGCGGGAATAGCGGGAACTGGCTTTTGAACTCGCGTTTTGATACCGTCGAGTACCGCCTGATGCTGTTTCGGCGCCGCCATAGAGTAAAGCCACCAGCGAAATAACGGGAATAAAAGCCTCCGGACCCTCTGGTTCGGAGGCTATCTTTTTGCATATCTGCCTAAAACGACTCCTTGCCAAAGCCCCTTGAGCATCGGGCGGCATTATTGAGTGTGGGCGTTATCGTAGGTATCTTTGATTTCTTCTGGCAAATTATCGGGAATCAGCGCCTTCACTCTATCCTCGTTGCCATCTTGGATTGCCTGCTCGTAGTACCAGCATTTGAACTTCAGCATGTCGAGCGCGCGGTTCATGTTCACGATCTCCGACTCCATGTGGGCCTTGCGCTCCTCGAACATGGCCTTGCGTTTGGGGTATGTTGAGGGACCCTCTGCGCACCATTCCATGAACAGCCGGATGTCCTTGATCTCCATTCCAGCCTTCTTTAGGCATTCGATGACCCGAAGCGCTTCGAGTTCCGTATCGCTGAATCGGCGAATGCCGGATGCCCGCTCCAGCCCCGGGAACAATCCCTGCTTGTCGTAATATCGCAGCGTTGAAGCGGGCAAACCGAACATTTCCGCCACCTGTCCGATTGTGTACATGGCTCCTCCGAAACAATGTCGAATTCATTCCTTGACCTAAAGTCAGGTTTAGGTATTACCTTCATTCTCGTCAATGTAAATCGGGAGCGCAAGGGGTATTCCGTAATGGGCAAAACGGTTTTGATAGTTTCTTCAAGTCCACGAAAGAATGGCAATTCCGAGACGCTGGCGGAGGCTTTCGCCAACGGCGCGCGGGAGGCAGGTCACAGCGTTGAGACCGTGCGTCTGCGCGAGAAGCAAATGGGCTTCTGCAGGGGCTGCCTTGCCTGCTTAAAGTTGGGGCGTTGCGTCATCCAAGGTAGCGCGCAGAGATGTGGTGTAAGAGGCGGGGAATGCCCCGCCT
>NZ_QRZD01000047.1:434-2661 GCF_003464565.1 Collinsella sp. AF14-35 | reverse complement strand
CCGAGCATGGCGAAGCCCATGGCCGGCAGGATGTTGGCGGCAACGCCAAAGCCAGCAAGGACAAAGGGCGGGATGAAGTCGAGCATGCCCTGGATGGCGTCAGCACCCAGATAGAACGACAGCGAGCACAGCAGGAACGCCATGATGATACCGGTCAAACCGATCAGGAAGTGCATCGCATAGACACCCTTAAGGTTGCCCTGGCCGGAGAAGACATCAGCGCGGTCAACCAGAATCGGCAGGGCGGCGTTGAGGATGTTCTTGATGGCAAGGCACAGCGTGGCGATGGGCATAGCGAGCGCGATGGCTGCCTCGGTGCTCTGACCCAACTGGATAGCGAAGGCGCAGGCGAGCACGCCGCCGATCGTCTCATCAGGCGGCACGTAGGCGCCGATGGAGATCGAGCCCATGAACAGAAGCTCCAGGCTGGCGCCGATCGCGAGGCCGGACTGCAGGTCCCCCAGCACCAGGCCCACGAGCGGGCACAGGACGATGGGGCGGAACGCATAGAGCGTACCGAGCTGGAAGTCGAACTTACCAAATGCGGCGATAAGTCCGATGAGGATTGCTTGGGTAAGCATATATCCCCCTTTCCTAATAGGACACTACGAAGAGCTCAGACTCTTCGAAATTGAACGCCTAGAGCACGCTTGCGCAGTCAACCTTGGGGTCATCGGCCAGAGGACGGATCTCGACCTCGACGCCGTTGTTCAGCATCTCACGCACATCGGCCTCCTCGGCTGCAGTCAGGAAGATCTGACGAGAGACCTGACGAGCATCGGGGCGCTTCTCGTCCTTGGGCTTGGTGTTGCCCAGGTTGACCGACTTGATCTGCGGGCAGCCTTCAACAAGCTGCTTTGCCTCAGCGATGGTAGCGACACAGATAATCATCTTGTATTTGTCAGTCACACCCGAGTTAATGGCCTCGATGGCATTCGCCATATCCTTGATGACGAGCTTGCAGCCGGCAGGCTTGCCCATCTTGAGCGTCGTCTTCCACACCGGGTCGTTGGCGACCTTATCGCCCACGCAGAAAATGCAGTTGGAGCCAAGGCCCTGGACCCAAGAGACCGCGACCTGGCCATGAAGCAGGCGATGGTCGACGCGAAGTAGCTGAATCATAATGTGACCCCCCAAAGGTCTTGTGCCGTCTTACGGCGTGTCAGTAGGTGCTGCGGATTAGAACTCTTCTTCCTCTTCGTCATCGACCAAAAGATCGTTGACAAACTTCACGCGCGTATCGTCCGCAGCGACGATGGCGCGAATCGTCTCCTCAACCGGCGCCGACTCGTCAGAGAACAGCAGCTGGATAAGCAGAGGAAGGTTCATGTTGGTAACGAGGTACGTGCGGGGACGCGTCTGGACGATCTTGGTGAACTCGTTGTTGACGCTGCCGCCAAAGAGGTCGGTGCAGACAACGACATCATCGTCGGCAGCCATGCCTGCCAGCAGTTTTTGGGCCTCCTCGGCCACGTCCATGCGGTCATCGACGAACATCGAAAGATCGTGGACGTTGTCGCGAGCGCCCGAGAGCAGCTCGACACTCTCCTTGATGCCGGTAGCGAAGTGCGCATGGCTGGCGATGATGTACTGCCTCATTCTGTCTTCCTCTCAATAGCCCGGCGCGTTCCCGCACCCGTTTTCTTTAGTAGTCGAACTGGTGATAGTAGCGACGATACTTGAGGTTGTGCTTGGTGACCGTCTCGTAGTAGCGAGCCAGGCGGTCGGTAACGAGCACCGTCAGAATCCACGGAGACACGATGACGCGGAACTCGTCGTCAAGGCCGGGGATCGCGAACTCGGCGGTGTCGATGATGTTGATGTCGGTGTCGCCGGTCACACCGCGGGTCAGGAAGGCGCGGACGCGCTCGTCGAGCTTGCGGTTCTCGTCCTCGCCCATGAACAGGAAGACCGGGACGCCGGGCTCCACGAGCTCGAGGGTGCCGTGGAAGAAGTCGGCCGAGGTGATGTAGCGGGTGCGCTTCCACTGCATCTCCTCCAGGATGCACATCGAGAACAGGATGGTCTCGCCCCACAGGGCGCCGGAGCCGATGAACATGGTGTAGGGGGCCAGGGCGTACTTCTTGGCGAGCTCCTCGGCGCGCGGCTCGAAGCGCTTGCGGATATCGAGCATGTCCTTCCAGATGTCCTTGGTCTGCTCGATAAACAGATCGAACTTGGGGAAGCAGCCGCGGCGGTTGAGCAGGCGCAGGCCGAAGCAGTCGGC
>NZ_QRZD01000047.1:0-424 GCF_003464565.1 Collinsella sp. AF14-35 | reverse complement strand
CCGAAGCAGTCGGCGAGGTAGTAGCCCTTCTCGCAGCCGCCCGAACCATGGTCAGAAGCCATGGCGACGCAGTTCTCGGCGCCGACAGCCTGGCCGATGGGGCCCTCGGGCTTGGTCATGGCGTAGACGCGCACGCCCATGCCCTTCATCTTCTTGACGGCCTCGAGGACCTCGGGGGTGGTGCCCGACTCGGAGGCGGTGAGCACGACGGACTTCTCGGTCATGCGCTTGTGACCGGAGACGTTCCACTCGGCGGCGTGGATCAGGTAGACCTCGAGGTCGCGGTCGCCGAACTTGTTCATGAGGTACTCGAGCTGCATGAGCTCGTCCCAGGTGCCGCCGACGCCCATCAGGAACACGGCGTCGTAGCCCTCGTCGGCGACCTTGTCGGCGAGCGCGGTCATCTTCTTGCCGGTCTCGTAGA
>NZ_QRZD01000046.1:0-2873 GCF_003464565.1 Collinsella sp. AF14-35 | reverse complement strand
GTACGGATGAATATGGGAGGTGTTCGGATGAAGTTGCCAATCAAGGCATCGCCTAAAACAACCGCAAAGGGGACAGGCACCATTGTGGTGGTTTCGCATCGTGGTACCATGGTTCATATCGTTGTTTAAACGACTAAGGGAGTAGACACCATGGAAGAGGCCTATCGTCAAGCACGCAAGCGCGGCGAGCAGGGACGCCGTCGCGCCATCAGCCAAAGCGAGCACCCGTACCTTACGGACCTCGATAGCCTCGTTGCCCAGCTCCCCTTAGGTCAGCGAGAGAGCGTCGGCCTAAGGGACATTCCGCTCGAAATGGTCGTCGGCACGGTTACCAAGGGCCGTCAGTCTGCCTTTTCGTGCAACTTTATGCCCCTGTTGCCATTTAGCACCGAGTTCGCCCGCAAGTGGTCCAACCTCTATGACATCCAGGTGACCGAGGGCTATCGCGACCCCATCATCGTCACCGAGTTCATGCATCGGTTCTACGTCCAGGAGGGCAACAAGCGCGTCAGCGTCCTCAAATTCCTGGACGCCCCGACGGTTTCGGCCAAGGTCACCCGCCTCTACCCCGGCACATGGGATTCCGTCGAAAGTCGCCTGTACGGCGAGTTCTGCGCGTTTTGGCGCGTCTGCCCCCTATACGAGATCGAGTTCTCGCGCGAGGGAAGCTATGAGACGCTCGCCAAGATGCTCGGCCAGGACCTTGTCGAAAAGTGGCCACAGAAAAAGGTCGACTACCTGCGCCATACCTTCCTACTCTTTAAACGCGCCTACCTGCGCGCCGGCGGCGACCATCTGGACATTACGCCCGCCGACGCCATGCTCGTCTACCTCAATGTGTACAACCAAGACCGTCTACTGGATACGCCGACGGACATCGTCGTAAACCGCCTGTGCAAGATTTGGCGCGAGCTGGTCATTGCCGGCAAAAATGACGAGGACAAGGTCGATCTTGTCGAAGCGCCGAGCGTCGATGAGGAAGAGGCGCCCGCCAAGTCCACCTCCGGCGTGCTCAACTTCTTTATGGGCAAGACCGTCTACTCGGCGGCCAACCCCCTACGCATCGCCTTTATCCATGAGTTCCCCTGTTCGACGTCGAGCTGGGACAGCCTGCACGATCAAGGGCGCCAGTATCTCGATGAGCACTTTGGCGGTATCGTGCGCACCGAGGCGTTTGAGGACCGCCACGATCCGGACGTGTTCTACGCCGCCGTGGAAACGGCTGTCAAACACGGAGACAACGTCATCTTCTCGACCTCGCATCGCCTGATGGAATACACGCTCAGGGCGGCCGTTGAGTATCCCCAGGTTCGGTTCCTCAACTGCTCCATCGGCCTTCCCCACCAAAGCGTGCGCTCGTATTTTGGAAAGATGTACGAGGCAAAGTTTCTGCTGGGCGCCCTTGCGGCCAGCATGGCGGACAACCATCGCATTGGCTACCACGCGTCGGTCTTTGCGTCGGGCGCGCTTAGCGAGATCAACGCCTTTGCCATCGGCGCCTCGCTGCTCGACCCCCGCGCGCAAATTATCCTGACCTGGGGCGATGTGCCCGCCGGAGGCCTTTCCGAGGCCATGTGCCGCGAGGGCGTGAGCGTCATGACCGGCGCTGACATGTCAAAGTCGCTCGAAGACCCCACGGCCTACGGACTCCACCGCCTGGTCGATGGCAAGGTCACCGGCATCGCCATGCCGGTATGGAACTGGGGCCGATACTACGAGCTTATCGTGCGAAGTCTGCTGCACGGCACCTGGGATGAGACCAGTGACGACAGCCAGATTCGTGCCGTCAACTACTGGTATGGTATGAGCTCGGGCGTCATCGACATTCGCTACGCTCCGGGCCTGCCCTATCAGACGCGTAAGCTTGTTCAGCTGCTCCGCAATGGCATCGTCGAGGGCTCCATCAATCCATTTGGCGGCGAGCTCCATAGCCAAGACGGCGTGGTGCAGATCGAGGGCTTTCCCCCGCTGCCGAGCACGCAAATCGTCGAGATGGACTGGCTGGCCGACAACGTGGTGGGCACCATTCCGCAACTCGACGATGAGCCGAAGGTCCGCGCCCTATGAAAATCCTTGCCATAGCCGATACCGAAGTACGATGCCTATGGGAGTGCTTTCGCAAGGAGCGCTTTGAGGGTATCGACCTGATTCTGTCTGCTGGCGATCTGGACCCGGATTATCTTGAGTTTTTGGTCACGGTCATCAACAAACCGCTCATCTACGTACGCGGCAATCACGATGACCGCTATGCACGTCATGCACCGGGCGGCTGCATTTGTGTCGAAGACACCGTGTACGTGTATCGCGGCGTCCGCATTGCGGGGCTTGGCGGCTCCATGCGCTACCGAGACGGTGCCAACATGTATACCGAGCGCGAGATGACCAAGCGTGTGCGCAAGCTGTCCCGCAAAGTGAGGATGGTCGGCGGCTGCGACATTCTGCTGAGCCATGCACCCGCCGCCGGCGTGGGCGATCTGGATGATCTGCCGCATCGAGGATTCGAATGCTTTAACACAGCACTCGAATCCTGGAATCCCGACTACATGGTGCACGGGCATGTGCACCAATGCTATGGTCGCGACTTTCAACGCGAACATCAGCACGCATGCGGGGCAACGATCATCAACGCCTGCGGCTATACGCAGTTTGAGCTGGACGAAGCGCGCTACCCCATCCGTGGCTGGCAGGCAGCCTGGCTCAATTCGCAAACCATGCGCCGCGAGCTCAAGCGCCACGAGGCAATCGAGTCCTCTACCGCCAGAACACCCTGGTAACCGCCACAAAGGGGACAGGCACCTTTGTGGCGGTTTTGGCCCGAGATAGCAAGGCTTATAGGACAAAATGTGTGTCCCGATAGAACATCCGTTTCCATC
>NZ_QRZD01000045.1:0-3004 GCF_003464565.1 Collinsella sp. AF14-35 | reverse complement strand
CTCGAGGCTGGGGTAGAGGTGGTAGAAGCCGTCGAAAAGGCTCTTGACTACTTTCGATTGATGCTCAGTGCCCATTGTATTCGCTACGATTAAACTCGGCACAGGGGATACTGGTTTTCCGTGCGAAAACGCTCATGCCGCTAAATTGAGCGACCGCCTGTACTGCAGCGGGATCATCCGCCCGAGCGATCCCTTAATCCGTCGCCCGTTGCGCCAATCGGCAGAAGCCACGCGTGGACGCTAATCGCTCGAGCGAATCGTCGTCGGTTTCCGTTTAACGATTTCTTTTCCGCTATTATCCGACCCTCGGACTTCCTCGTGATAGAAGTAGTCCACGATCACCGGATGCCCCTGGGGGACTCTGCCATAAGGCATTTCGTTGTCCACAAAGGGGCAATCGTACTTCTTGGCCATTTCCTCGGCTTTTACTTCAAGCGCTTCAAAATAGCTACGGTTGCGCTTGTTATAGATCTCATCGTAAAGCGGTACGAGATTGGGATGTTTCTCGGCGATATAATCCAGGATCGCTTTTTTGAAACCACCCCGAAGATTGAGATTTTCGAGCCAAAACAAATCGCACCGATCTTTTACTCGCTCAAAAATCATCTCAAAATCCGTGATGCCGGGAAATACCGGGGACACGAAGCAGACCGTACGGATACCTTCGTCATACACCTGCTTCATAGCAGCGATACGACGCTCGATGCTCGACGCGGAGTCCATATCGTTCTTGAAGTTCTCATCCAGCGTGTTGATCGACCATGAAACGGTCACTCGTCCAAGCCTCTTCAGCAGATCGATATCCCGTACCACAAGATCGGACTTTGTGCAGATCAGAATATCTGCATCGCTGCCAATCAGCTGCTCCAGGAGTTTCCTGGTATTCCCGAATCGCTCCTCCTGTGGATTGTAGCCATCCGTCACAGAACCGATAACCACCCGCTGTCCAGCGTATTTCTTCGGATTCTTGATTTCCGGCCAATGCTTCACATCAAGAAAGGTGCCCCATTCCTCCTTGTGTCCGGTAAAGCGCTTCATAAAGGAGGCATAGCAATACTTGCAGGCATGCGTGCAGCCTACATAGGGATTGACCGAGTAGCCGCCTACCGGCAGGCTGGACTTGGTCATGATGTTCTTTGCTTCCACCTCATTGATGAGGATTCCATCGATCACTTCCGCCATGTTCTCTGCACCTCCAGCACTCTTTCGAATTCTTCCGGCAATTCCTGAATCATGTTTTCGTCCCCTATGACAGAGACGAGGTCTTCCTTCATAAACATTGGAATGCCAAGCGCGTGCGCCTGGTCCGTCAAAGACCATGCCCACTCCGGTTCCGTATGAACCTTCCTGCTCTGCGCCCCGGTCATGGTACCGACGACGATCCAGTTGATTCCGGAAAGGTCGACCGTACCGGGATCGTCGAATAGCGGCTCAAAAGTAACGAAGAAGTGATTTGCTTTGACGTTTTTCCGAAGGGCGTCGATACGCCACAGCTCCGCTTTCCTCGTCACCGTAACGCCGAACCATGCGTTTTCCAGGTCGGTATCTAAATCCAGCAAATCGGGTCTCTTGGTCAGGAACAGGAACTGATGCTGTGGATTCTCATGGATCTTTGCAAATACCTCGTCTCGCCATTCCAGCTTCCACCCGGAGAGATCGCTCATGCCGGTAAGGAGAAAGTTCTGCGGGCGTTTCTTTTCCATCATCTTGAGCTTGCTCGGGAAGAACGCAGGATCAGCGAAGTCGTCAATCATATGCCAACGTTTCACATTGTTACGGGCATAGCAATATGGACACCCCACCGTGCAGCCGATGACGATATTCATATTCTGAATCTGATTTTTGATGCAGATGCTCATAACGCCTGCCTACCTGCCTCTCCCGTAAACACGCAATCAGCCTTCCCCACCTTGCGGGCAAAAGCCTCGATATCTTGCTTGCAAGCAGCAGGCTCGCAATCGCTCAAATCGTATGACGTGCCGCCGTTTCGATAGACGGCCCGATGGGAAAACGATCGGCTGACAAGCCCGATGCCGAGTTTCTCGCACAGGGTCATCCGTGCTTCCTTTCAGCTATAAAAAACAGGTGTCTATAAACAGTATCCTTGTTGATTTTCGCAGGGGCAATGAACAAACGCGTGCACCTGTCGATAAACGAACAGCTACTGGACATTGTCAAACGACTCAGATTGGAGAGGCGATGGGAGAAACCAAGATCGACCGCCGGCGGCGCTACACCCTCTCGGTCATACAGGAGGCGTTCTTCGCGCTGCTGGCCGAGGTCGGCTTCGCGAAGATGACGGTGGCGGACATCTGCCGCCGCGCCGAGATCAACCGGGGAACGTTCTATCTGCATTGCGAGGATAAGTACGCGCTGCTCGATGCGCTTATCGACGAGGCATTGGCAGCGGCTCCCCCGCTTGAGGGGGTTGAATCGGCAACGCTTTGCCAGCGTCCGCCGGCAGACGACGATTATCGCCTGCTTTATTCGGACAGCGACTCATACGCTCGCGTAGCCCGGCGCGTCATAGAACGCGGAGCGGAGCAGATGGTTCCCTGGGTCATGGAGAAAACAGGGCTTTCACGCGAAGACGCCTTCCTGCTCTTCGTCCACAACGTCCAGGGCAATCTGGCCGTCAACCGCCTGCTCGGCTGGAGACGAGGCCCCGAGTTCGCCCATGCCCAGGAGCTGCTCAACGCCTATTCCGAAGGGGGCTTACTGGCGGTATCCGCTCTTCGCGATTCCGATAACCCATCGTGACCTGCGATTCAGGAATACCAGCCTCCGAGCCCTCTCGTTCGGAGGCTGCGACTAAAACCTCATTGCGCGTCTACCGCTCCGCGTTACTCGCCACCTGCCCGCGCCACCGAGAGCAGGGCGCCCAAATCGGCCTGGATCGCCCCTGCCTTGCTTCCAAGCTGCAGCGGAGCCGAGCCGCCCGAGATGTTTACGCTCAGCAGGTGCGCATCCGGCAGCTTCGCGGTCATGCTCCAGAACGGGAGCG
>NZ_QRZD01000044.1:0-4955 GCF_003464565.1 Collinsella sp. AF14-35 | reverse complement strand
GCGCCGACGCCCCTAAAGTAGACACACATTTTGTCCTATAAGCCGATAGCAAGAGACCCGGTCCTGCACGAGGCAGAACCGGGTCTCTTTAGCAATGCTTGCTTTGCTCGGGCAGTAACTGTTAGTTACTCAGCCAGGAAGTCGCGCTGGATAGCGGGATCGACCTTGACGCCAGGGCCCATAGTGGAAGACACGGAGATGGACTTGACGTACTTGCCCTTAGCAGAAGAGGGCTTGACGCGCAGGATCTCGGTGTACAGGGCAGCGTAGTTCTCGACGAGCTGCTGCTCGGAGAAGGACTTCTTGCCCAGGGGCACGTGGCAGATGCCATAACGGTCGGCGCGATACTCAACGCGGCCAGCCTTGAGCTCGGAGACCATCTTGGCGACGTCCATGGTCACGGTGCCGAGCTTGGGGTTCGGCATGAGGCCACGGGGACCAAGGATCTTACCGATGCGGCCAACCTTGGCCATCATGTTCGGCGTAGCGATAGCGGCGTCGAAGTTGATCTCGCCCTTCTGGATCTGGGCGACGAGCTCGTCGGAGCCGATGATGTCGGCGCCAGCAGCCTCGGCCTCGCGGGCCTTCTCGCCCTCAGCGAAGACGGCAACACGAACGGTCTTGCCGGTGCCGTGGGGCAGGGAGATGGAACCACGGATGTTCTGGTCAGCCTTACGAGTATCGATGCCCAGACGGAAGTGGGCCTCGACGGTCTCGTCGAACTTGGCGGTGTCGAGCTCCTTGATGAGCTTGGCAGCCTGAAGGGGGGTGTAGAGCGTGGCGCGGTCGATCTTCTCGGCAGCGGCGTTATAGCTCTTACCATGCTTAGCCATGTGCATTACCTCCTGTGGTTAAACGGGCGTGAGCCCTCCCACATCGTATCGTGTGCCCTATTGCACACATATAACGCGCGCCCCGGTCGGAGCACCCGTCATTACCTAAAGAAATAGCTACTCAGCGATGGTGACGCCCATGGAACGGGCGGTACCGGCGATGATCTTCTTGGCGGCGTCAATGTCGTTGGCATTGAGGTCCGGCATCTTGATCTCGGCGATCTTGGTGAGCTGCTCCTGAGAGAGCTGACCGACCTTGTCGGCCTGGGGCTTAGCGGAACCAGACTTGAGGTTCAGCTCCTTCTTGATGAGGTGAGCCGCCGGCGGGGTCTTGGTGATGAAGGAGAAGGACTTGTCCTCGTAGACAGAGATCTCAACGGGGATGATGTCGCCCTTCTTGTCCTGCGTCTCGGCGTTAAAGGCCTGGCAGAACTGCATGATGTTCACGCCAGCAGCGCCCAGGGCGGGGCCGACGGGAGGAGCGGGGTTAGCTGCACCAGCAGGAATCTGGAGCTTAATGACGTTGGCAACCTTCTTCTCAGCCATGGTCATTCCTTTCGAATCACGAGTGTGAAGTACTTGCTATATCGTAAGCACGCACGTGTTAGAAGCACTCCTGAGATGAGCAGTCACAGAAGAAGCACGCTCGCGCGAACGGACGAAAACTTAAGCGATGACAGCGACCTGGTTAAAGTCGAGCTCGACCGGCGTCTCGCGGCCAAAGATCATCAGCGTGACCTTGAGCTTGCCTGCCTCGGTGTTAACCTCGGAGACCTTGCCATCAAAGTCGGTAAGCGGGCCATCGGTGACGCGGACGGACGTGCCGACCTGAATATCGACCGAGGTGCGCTTGGGCGAATCGCCCTTACCGGGACGACGAGTCATCTTGTTGTACTCGTCGCGGGAAAGCGGAGCGGGCTTGCCGTTGCCGCCCAGGAAACCGGTGACGCCAGGCGTGTTACGAACGCACGTCCAAGCATCGTCATCCATCTCCATGCGGACCAGGACATAACCCGGGAAGATCTTGGAATCCTTGGTCTCACGCTTGCCACCCTCTTTAATCTCGGTGACACGCTCCATAGGAATCTCGATATCAAAGATACGGTCCTGCATGCCCATGGTCTCGATGCGATGCTCGAGATCGGACTTAACACGGTTCTCGTATCCAGAGTAAGTGTGAACGACGTACCAACGCTTAGACATGGTTTAGCCCCTCAATCCGGAGAACAGAGCAAGAGCCTCGCCAAAGCCAGCATCGAGCAGAGCGATGACGACGCCGACGACGACCAGAGAAGCGCAAACGACAACGGAGTAGTTAACGAGTTCCTTCTTGTCGGGCCACGTGACACGCTTCATCTCGGACTTCACCGAAGCGAAGTACTTCTTGGTGCGGGCGAAGAAGCCGGGCTTCTCGTTCTTCTTGGACTTCGCAGCCTTCTCGCTCTTCTTGGCAACGGCCTTCTTGGCCTCAACCTTGGAGTTGGCGGCAGCGTTGTTGGCAGGCGCCTGCTGCTGTGCCTTCTTCTTGTTCTTCTTGTTGGCCATTTGGGTTACCTCCGCGCAATGCGCTTATACATGAGTAAACCGTAAGCCCCCAAATGGGAGCTTACGGAATAATGACTGGCACGCCAGGAAGGACTCGAACCCTCAACACTCGGTTTTGGAGACCGATGCTCTACCAATTGAACTACTGGCGTATATGACTAGAGACTAGCGAGTCTCTTTGTGCAGCGTGTGGTGACGGCACCAGGGGCAATACTTCTTGATCTCCATACGATCAGGCATGGTCGACTTGTTCTTGGTGGTCGTATAGTTGCGGCGCTTGCACTCAGTGCACGCAAGAGTAACTAGAGTACGCATGTATCCTGAACCTTTCATTTCCGCCCCGTACGGGCACGAGTTGTTACTTTATCAGCTCCACGTAAGTGCTGTCAATGAAAACCTCGAGTCAATTGGTTCTCGGTGGATCCATTCATATTTGGAACACATCAATGAAGCCATCGAGATCTAATCGACGGTGCATCCAGGACCATTATCGATCCTCTCGACACCAGCAACGGCTCAATATCCATTGCAGAAAAGAACCCGGCACCCAAATAAGTGCCGGGTTCTCTAAGTCAGCTATATCAAAGAGCTAATTTACTCAATGATCGTGGAGACGATGCCCGAACCGACGGTGTGGCCACCCTCGCGGATAGCGAAGCGCAGGCCCTCCTCCATGGCGATCGGGTGGATGAGGTCGCCCTCGATGGTGATGTGGTCACCAGGCATAGCCATCTCGGTGCCCTCGGGGAGCTTGACCGTACCGGTAACGTCGGTGGTACGGAAGTAGAACTGAGGACGATAACCATCGAAGAACGGGGTGTGACGGCCGCCCTCCTCCTTGGTCAGAACGTAGATCTCACCGGTGAACTTGGTGTGCGGGGTAACCGAACCGGGCTTGCAGAGAACCTGGCCGCGCTCGATGTCCTCGCGCTTGATGCCGCGGAGCAGCAGACCGACGTTGTCGCCAGCCTCGCAGAAGTCCATGGACTTACGGAACATCTCGATACCGGTAACGACGGTGTTCTGGGTATCCTTGATGCCGACAATCTCGACGGGCTCGTTGAGCTTGAGCTCACCGCGCTCGACACGGCCGGTAGCAACGGTACCACGGCCGGAGATGGTCATAACGTCCTCAACGGCCATCAGGAACGGGAGGTCGTTGTTACGAGCGGGCGTCGGGATGTACTCGTCGACAGCGTTCATGAGCTCGCGAATGGCGTCCATCCACTTGGCGTCGCCCTCGAGAGCGCCCAGAGCGGAACCACGGATGACGGGGATGTCGTCGCCGGGGAAATCGTACTCGGAGAGGAGCTCGCGGGTCTCCATCTCGACGAGGTCGATGAGCTCGTCATCGTCGACCATGTCGCACTTGTTCAGGAAGACGACGATGTAGGGAACGCCGACCTGACGGGCGAGCAGGATGTGCTCGCGGGTCTGAGCCATGGGGCCGTCGGTAGCGGCGATGACCAGGATAGCGCCGTCCATCTGAGCAGCACCGGAGATCATGTTCTTGACGTAGTCAGCGTGGCCCGGGCAGTCAACGTGAGCGTAGTGACGGGCAGCAGTCTCGTACTCGACGTGGGAGACGGAGATCGTAATGCCGCGCTCGCGCTCCTCGGGAGCCTTGTCGATGTTCTCGAACGCAGTGAAGTCAGCCTTGCAGCCCTCGGTCTCGGAGAGAACCTTGGTGATGGCAGCGGTCAGCGTGGTCTTGCCGTGGTCGACGTGACCAATGGTGCCGATGTTAACATGCGGCTTAGTGCGCTCAAACTTCTCTTTGGCCATAAAGCCCTCCTCTAAACAGGTCGTCCCCGGACGGGACTTTGCCTTTATACCATAGTGGCCTCTCAACATACTATTGAGAAGCCACCGTGTTACCTATGGTAGCGGTGACTGGATTCGAACCAGTGACGCCACGGGTATGAACCGTGTGCTCTAACCAACTGAGCTACACCGCCGGATGGAGCCTGCAACCAGACTTGAACTGGTGACCTCTTCGTTACCAACGAAGTGCTCTACCGACTGAGCTATACAGGCACTTGACGGGTGGGAGCTATAGGATTCGAACCTATGTAGGCAGAGCCAACGGGTTTACAGCCCGTCCCCATTAACCACTCGGGCAAACTCCCAATCGTTCAAGTATCCGCAGGTCCTTTGGTCTTTTGGACCGCCGCCCCCGCGAACGAAAAAGATAATACGATGCAACCTTGGGGGCTGTCAACGAAAACCTCTAAATACACGGCCCCGGGCGTATCTATATACCGTTGACCTGCGGTTTTGTTGAGTTTGGATATGAAGGACGATGGTTTTGGATACAGAGGTGACGTTTCCCAAGGTAACACTTTGGTGTAGTGGAGTACACCTTCAGGATCGAACTTCGATACCGGCTTATTTACACCTATATATAGGTCGAGATCGGGCTTCCGCGGCAAATTCGAGCGTGGATTATCTCCCGTTTGAAATCGAGCGTGGATAATCTCCCACTTTTGACGTGGCTTCGAGCCCAAAGTGGGAGATTATCCACGCTCATTGGTAGCGCGCAGAGATGTGGTGTAAGAGGCGGGGAATGCCCCGCCT
>NZ_QRZD01000043.1:5118-5476 GCF_003464565.1 Collinsella sp. AF14-35 | reverse complement strand
CCCTCCGGTCTGGCAATATATCTCCTTGCCGCGCGGCCCGGTCGGACCGGATCAGCCGCAGAGCGTGCACCTTGAGAACCGGATACTGCGAGGATGGACACATTCAGTGTCGCATCCGGGCAGACATCGAACCATTTGAAATGGTCTAACTTGGATTTGTTTTTCGCAAGGCCGCCGAGAGGCGGCCCCGAGAAATTCCTTTTCCTATACAGAACCATATGAATCGAACGGAACCGATCAGCGATGGACTGAGAGGACCGGACGGGCTCGAAGCCCATACATTTTGGACGGAGAGTTCGATCCTGGCTCAGGATGAACGCTGGCGGCGCGCCTAACACATGCAAGTCGAACGGCACCC
>NZ_QRZD01000043.1:0-5108 GCF_003464565.1 Collinsella sp. AF14-35 | reverse complement strand
CAAGTCGAACGGCACCCACCTTCGGGTGGAAGCGAGTGGCGAACGGCTGAGTAACACGTGGAGAACCTGCCCCCTCCCCCGGGATAGCCGCCCGAAAGGACGGGTAATACCGGATACCCCGGGGTGCCGCATGGCACCCCGGCTAAAGCCCCGACGGGAGGGGATGGCTCCGCGGCCCATCAGGTAGACGGCGGGGTGACGGCCCACCGTGCCGACAACGGGTAGCCGGGTTGAGAGACCGACCGGCCAGATTGGGACTGAGACACGGCCCAGACTCCTACGGGAGGCAGCAGTGGGGAATCTTGCGCAATGGGGGGAACCCTGACGCAGCGACGCCGCGTGCGGGACGGAGGCCTTCGGGTCGTAAACCGCTTTCAGCAGGGAAGAGTCAAGACTGTACCTGCAGAAGAAGCCCCGGCTAACTACGTGCCAGCAGCCGCGGTAATACGTAGGGGGCGAGCGTTATCCGGATTCATTGGGCGTAAAGCGCGCGTAGGCGGCCCGGCAGGCCGGGGGTCGAAGCGGGGGGCTCAACCCCCCGAAGCCCCCGGAACCTCCGCGGCTTGGGTCCGGTAGGGGAGGGTGGAACACCCGGTGTAGCGGTGGAATGCGCAGATATCGGGTGGAACACCGGTGGCGAAGGCGGCCCTCTGGGCCGAGACCGACGCTGAGGCGCGAAAGCTGGGGGAGCGAACAGGATTAGATACCCTGGTAGTCCCAGCCGTAAACGATGGACGCTAGGTGTGGGGGGACGATCCCCCCGTGCCGCAGCCAACGCATTAAGCGTCCCGCCTGGGGAGTACGGCCGCAAGGCTAAAACTCAAAGGAATTGACGGGGGCCCGCACAAGCAGCGGAGCATGTGGCTTAATTCGAAGCAACGCGAAGAACCTTACCAGGGCTTGACATATGGGTGAAGCGGGGGAGACCCCGTGGCCGAGAGGAGCCCATACAGGTGGTGCATGGCTGTCGTCAGCTCGTGTCGTGAGATGTTGGGTTAAGTCCCGCAACGAGCGCAACCCCCGCCGCGTGTTGCCATCGGGTGATGCCGGGAACCCACGCGGGACCGCCGCCGTCAAGGCGGAGGAGGGCGGGGACGACGTCAAGTCATCATGCCCCTTATGCCCTGGGCTGCACACGTGCTACAATGGCCGGTACAGAGGGATGCCACCCCGCGAGGGGGAGCGGATCCCGGAAAGCCGGCCCCAGTTCGGATTGGGGGCTGCAACCCGCCCCCATGAAGTCGGAGTTGCTAGTAATCGCGGATCAGCATGCCGCGGTGAATGCGTTCCCGGGCCTTGTACACACCGCCCGTCACACCACCCGAGTCGTCTGCACCCGAAGTCGCCGGCCCAACCGTCAAGGGGGGAGGCGCCGAAGGTGTGGAGGGTGAGGGGGGTGAAGTCGTAACAAGGTAGCCGTACCGGAAGGTGCGGCTGGATCACCTCCTTTCTAGGGAGATAAATCTTCTAGAGAGATCAACTTAACTCGAATAGAGGGCAGGAGCCCGTCCGGTAGATGTCCGCCAGGATATGTCCCCGCAGCACCCGGTCCCCGGGGTCGCACCCGCGTACCTTGAGAGCCGCATAGCGATAGGAGAGAGATGGAAGATCATTCTTCCAGACTCGATTCTTTTCTGCGATTAAATCAAGAATGATAGCAATCATTCATCCGATCCAAACAAGAAGAATTCACTTATAAATGAGTGAGGAGCATCTGATCGCGAGCACAGTGAATACACTGTGCCGCGGTATGAGATACCCGAATTGCGACATACGAGCGCTATTCATGATATCGATTAATTTAACTTAATTAGCGACACGTGGATATCCCGCGGGCCCGATGCGGTCCCGCAAGATACCACGGGCGCACGGCGGATGCCTTGGCACAGGGAGCCGATGAAGGACGCGGCAAGCTGCGATAATCCCCGGCGAGGAGCACACATCCTTCGACCCGGGGGTCTCCGAATGGGCGAACCCATCCACAGCAGTGTGGATATCCCCACCCCGAACACATAGGGGCGGGGAGGACAACCCGGGGAACTGAAACATCTAAGTACCCGGAGGAGAGGAAATCAATCTCGAGACTCCCCGAGTAGCGGCGAGCGAAAGGGGACCGATGGCCAAACCGTCGAGCGGGCGTACCCGGCAGGGGTTCCGCCGGCGGGGTTGCAGGGCCGCGCATCCGGGGGCTGCCGCCCCCGGGCGCAGGTCCGGCTGGGGAGCGGAACGGCATGGGAGGGCCGGCCGCAGCGGGTGACAGCCCCGTACGCGAACCCAGACCGGACGGCGCGACGCGGTCCCTGAGTAGGGCCGGGCACGTGAAACCCGGTCCGAACCTGGGTGGACCACCATCCAAGCCTGAGTACTACCCTGTGACCGATAGCGCACCAGTACCGTGAGGGAAAGGTGAAAAGCACCCCGGGAGGGGAGTGAAACAGTACCTGAAACCGTGCGCCCACGAGCAGTCGGAGCACCCTTGTGGTGTGACGGCGTGCCTTTTGTAGAATGAGCCAGCGAGTCGCTGGCGCGGGGCGAGGTTAACCGAAAGGGAGCCGTAGCGAAAGCGAGCCTTAACAGGGCGACTTGAGTCCCGCGCCGCGGACGCGAAGCCGGGTGAGCTATCCGTGGGCAGGCTGAAGCGGGGGTAAGACCCCGTGGAGGGCCGAACGCACGTCGGTTGAAAACGGCGGCGATGACCTGCGGATAGGGGTGAAAGGCCAATCAAACCCGGAGATATCTCGTTCTCCCCGAAATAGCTTTAGGGCTAGCGTCGCGCGTTCACCGCCGGAGGTAGAGCACCGGATGGACGAGGGGGCTTCGCCGCCTACCGAATCCAACCGAACTCCGAATGCCGGCGGCCCAGAGCGCGGCAGTCAGAGCATGTGGGCTAAGCTGTGTGCTCGAGAGGGAAACAGCCCGGACCGCCCGCTAAGGTCCCCAAGTTCCAGCCGAGTGGCAAAGGATGTGCGTCCGCCCAGACAACCAGGATGTTGGCTTAGAAGCAGCCATGCATTCAAAGAGTGCGTAACAGCTCACTGGTCGAGTGGACATGCGCCGACAATACACGGGGCTAAGCTGGACACCGAAGCGGCGGGATTTTATCTATATAGAATCGGTAGGGGAGCTTCCCATGGGCGGGGAAGCCGCCGGGCGACCGGCGGTGGAGCGCATGGGAGTGAGAATGCTGGCATGAGTAGCGAGAGACGAGAGAGTAACTCGTCCGCCGTGAACCCGAGGTTTCCTGGGCAAGGCTAATCCTCCCAGGGTCAGTCGGGGGCTAAGGCGAGGCCGGGAGGCGTAGCCGACGCGCAGCAGGCAGACATTCCTGCACCGCGCACGCGGCGCTACGACCGACGGGGCGACGGATGGGGGTGGCTCGGCGGGGTTCTGGACGTCCCCGTGATGGAGCGCGGCCCGCGGACCAGGGAAATCCGGTCCGCACACAGGGCGAGGCTCCGGACGAAGCGATTGAGCGAAGCGAGTGAGCCCGAGGTCCCTAGAAAAACCCCTAGGCAGGCGCGTGCGCGCCCGTACCGCAAACCGACACAGGTGGGTGGGTAGAACATACCGAGGCGATCGGGTCAACCATGGTCAAGGAACTCGGCACAATGGCCCCGTAACTTCGGGAGAAGGGGTGCCCGCGCGTACGTGAACGGACTTGCTCCGGGAGCGGAGGCGGGCCGCAGTGGAGAGGCCCAAGCGACTGTTTACCAAAAACACAGGACTCTGCAGAAGCCGCAAGGCGACGTATAGGGTCTGACGCCTGCCCGGTGCCGGAAGGTCACGCGGAGGAGTTAGCGCATCGCGCGAAGCCCCGAAGCCAAGCCCCGGTAAACGGCGGCCGTAACTATAACGGTCCTAAGGTAGCGAAATTCCTTGTCGGGTAAGTTCCGACCTGCACGAAAGGCGCAACGACTTGGGCGCTGTCTCGACCATGGACCCGGTGAAATTGCACTGGTCGTGAAGATGCGACTTACCCGCGGAAGGACGGAGAGACCCCGTGAACCTTCACTGCAGCTTGGCATTGGCCGCTGGTCCCGCGTGTAGAGGATAGGCAGGAGGCACAGATCCGGAGGCGCCAGCCCCCGGGGAGCCGCCCTTGGAATACTGCCCTCGCGCGACCGGCGTCCTAACCCGAGGCCGTCAACCGGCTCGGGGACCGTGCCAGGCGGGCAGTTTGACTGGGGCGGTCGCCTCCTAAAGGGTAACGGAGGCGCGCGAAGGTCCGCTCGGGACGGTCGGCAACCGTCCTTTTGAATGCAAGAGTACAAGCGGGCTTGACTGCGAGGCCCACAAGCCGAGCAGGTGCGAAAGCAGGCTCTAGTGATCCGGCGGCCCCGAGTGGGTGGGCCGTCGCTCAACGGATAAAAGGTACTCCGGGGATAACAGGCTGATCTTGCCCAAGAGTCCACATCGACGGCAAGGTTTGGCACCTCGATGTCGGCTCATCGCATCCTGGGGCTGGAGCAGGTCCCAAGGGTACGGCTGTTCGCCGTTTAAAGCGGTACGCGAGCTGGGTTCAGAACGTCGTGAGACAGTTCGGTCCCTATCCTCCGTGGGCGCAGGAGAATCGATGGAGGCTGCCCCCAGTACGAGAGGACCGGGGTGGACGCACCTCCGGTGAACCGGTTGTCGACCAACGGCACGGCCGGGTAGCCGCGTGCGGCGCGGATAACCGCTGAAGGCATCTAAGCGGGAAGCCGTTCCAGGGATTAGTTCTCCTTCCGGTAAGGGCCCAGGTAGACTACCTGGTCGATAGACGGCAGGTGCAAGGCTGGCGACAGCCTCAGCCGAGCCGCACTAATCGCCCGAGCTCTTCCGGAACCGCACCTCGCGGCCCGCGGGACTTCGCGCTCATGCGCGGTCCGGGCACGAGGATGCCCCCGAGTCAGATCTTTCCTATGCGCCATGCGGCCCCCAGGGCACGTAGATGTTAGACCCAGGACACCGTAACGGTGGGCGCCGCCCACCGGTCAGCGGCCAGAGCATGGGGGGCACGCCCGGTCCCGTTCCGAACCCGGAAGCTAAGCCCCATCGCGCCGAGAGTACTGCGGGGCCAGCCCGTGGGAGGCCAGGGCGCCGCTGACCGGTGGACGGCACCGAGCCGT
>NZ_QRZD01000042.1:0-7712 GCF_003464565.1 Collinsella sp. AF14-35 | reverse complement strand
GGCGGGGCATTCCCCGCCTCTTACACCACATCTCTGCGCGCTACCTACTGATTTAGTGACAGTACTCATATTTGCCATATTTTGGCCAGGGCATATGATTAACCCCCTATTTTCGACGTGAATTAGACCGGCTTAAGCCCAAAACACGCCCGCAGCGCGTTAAGCAACGCCTCTTGCTTCTTCCTGCGGGCATCGACACGATTCCGGTACCGCTTTCGCATACGCTGGTGGATGCGCCATGCGAGCGCTTCCATCGCTTCCATGTCGCAGAGCATTTCGTTGTTGACCGTCGCGACCTCGATTCCCATAGTAATCAAGCCCGTGTTGCGTTTTTCATCATGGATACGTCCCCTCCGAGAGGTATGGCCCAGCTCACCGTTGTATTCCAGGTCAAACCGGGCTGCCTCTTGATACGCATCGCAAACTGCATGCGGCATCCCCGAGATTGCCTGCGCGCGGTCATCGAACTCGATCTTGTAGTCGGTCTTAAAGGGACCGCAAGCAAATCCGCCATAGGGAAACGGAAGCGAAAACAGAGCGAGCATGATGCACTCCATGGGCGAGAGCAGGTTTTCCGAAAGATAGGGACACAGACGCAGCAGCTGTTTGGCCACATTCCCCTTGCATGCCGCAAGGTAATCTGCCAGACGATCGGGCATCAGCACCGGCTCGACTTCAAAGTAGCCCACGTCTGCTAGCTGGTCCTTGTCCTTTGCAAGCCTATTCGCAACAGGCGAGGTGTAGGGAGGCAGATACTTCCCGCGATCGCTCAGTGAAATCTTGGAACACAGTTCCTGGGCCAGGGCAAATGCCTGGATACAGCCGACCTCGCGGGCGATGGCAACACAAAGGGCCTCGGGAGATAGGCTGTATACCCCCCGGTTCCACCTCTAGAATCGAGCCAGCAGGCAACCCGGAGCATACGGACCAGCTCACGCCAAGAATGCGGCGGCGCTGTGCTGCAGACCCTACCAGCAAGCACAAATCCTCTTGTACCTCGCCGCTTGCGGCCCCAATCCGCACCAAGTCGGGAAGATAAATGTCCTCGGTCGAGGGCGACGACGTGCGCAGCACACGGCGCTCTTCATCGGGATTAAGGTCCTTCCAGCTGATGTAACCCATTTGTCGGCGCTCGGCGCGCATCGTGCGTAGCGCCGAGGCGCCGGTCAGAATTATGGAGGCCGCCAGTTGCTCGCTTGTCGGTTCGTCACACCGCTCAATCTTCACTGCCACAAAACCACCCCTACCAAACACGTGCGATAGCAAGGCCATCGACTGCCGCAGCGCCGGCGCGCTTGAGCTCCGCCGAGGCTGCTGCCATGGTCGCGCCCGTGGTGATAACGTCATCGATAAGCAGTAGGCGGCGGCCGTGCACGTCCTCAACCGTCTCGTACATGCCTTGGGCACGCTCGCGACGCTCCTCACGACCGAGTTCGCGCTGGTCGCCATGCCCGTACTTGACGAGAGCATCGAGCAGGGGAACACCCGACAGCTCGCAAAATGGGCGCGCAATAGCCTCCATATGATCAAAACCACGCCGCCGAAACGCCGCCGCCGTCGCAGGCACAAACACCACCGCATCCGCACCGGACAGCACACCTCCCAAGCGTTCGGGCGCTACGACCTGGGCATGCAGGGCGGTGTCGTAGAGCAGCTCCGCCAGATACGGAGCCAGACGTCGCTCGCCCGCGTCCTTGTACGCTTTAATGATGCGCGGCAGCGGATGCGCATAGACGGCGCACGCCAGGCAGCGGTCGAGCGCCTCCGCCATTGCCGAGGACGTGCCTTCGACCGAACACTCAGTGCACAGCAAATCCCCAAACGGGGCGCCGCATCGGGTACAGCTATGACGTGGGTCGATGAGCGTGAGCGCGGCCAGGCAGTCTTGGCAAATAAGCGCACCGGCGCGCTCGCAGCCGGCACATCGTGTTGGCGACAATGCCTCGAGTGCCTCGCGTGCCGCCCGCTCGGCAAACGGCAGCAATTCGTCCGCAAACGGTAGGGCGCCGGCACCCTGCAGACGGCTTAATTTGTTCAGATGGCTCTTCAAGACACAACCCTCCCTACGTTCGGTCGCAGGGAGGGTTGTTGATTCAGCGCTATGGTACCCCGACGCGATTGGGGTAAGGCGGGTTAAATCCGCTCGCGGGCGTTATTCGCCGGCGGGCGGTTGTGGTGCGGCCGCAGACGGGGTCGAGCCCTCGCCACCATCCTGGCGCGGCTTGCGGGAACGGCGACGACGACGGCGCTTTTGACCCTGGTCGGCCGAGCCCTCGCCACCGCGATCCTCGCGCGGCTCGCGCTCGTCGCGAGCGGCGCCACGCGAAGCCTTGGCAGCCGCTCCCCCGCCATCTCCGGGACGACGGCGCGTGACCTTGACCTCACCATCCGAGACCTGATCGGCAACGGAGGGCACTGAGGGCTTCTGTTGCGTGCCCGAGGAATGGCGACGGCGCGGACGCGGCGCGCGCTCATCCTCGCCACGTGACTTGCCGCCCTTGTCGGCAGGCGCATCGGAGGCCGAGGGACCCTTGGAAGCGGCACCGGCCTCGCGAGCAGCTGCGGCGCGGAAGGCATCCTCGCGCTCCTCGCTCGACAGATGACGGCGACGACGGCGCGTGGGGTTCATGCCACCGCCGCGGTTTTGCTGCTGGGGCTGTTGAACCTCGCGCTCGCGAGCTCCGTTCTTGCCGGCGGCTGCGGCCTCGCCGGCATCGGCAGAGCCCGCACGCTTGCGGCGGCGACGGCCACCGGCGGTATCCTCGACCTCAGGCGCCTCGGCCTTGCTGCGGCCCTTTCCGCGGCCACGGCCCTCGCCCTGCCCCTGACCGGCGCGAGCATCGGATTCAGCATCGCGACGACGGCGCTTGGGCATCGACGTACCGGCCAGACGGTCGGCGCTCGACAGGCCATCGCCCACGTCGACGCCGTTCTCGCGGTCGAGCTCCATAAGCGCCAGACGCATCTCGGGCGACTCGATGCGCTCGAGCACGTCGCGCGTCACGCAGTCGGGGCGGCAGTTGCAGCCCTGCTCGGCGGCCTTCTTTTTGCAGCCCTCCGAGCAGGTCATATCGGCCAGGTTGACCTTAAAGACCTTGCCGTTCTCCAGGCGCAGCACCAGCTGCTCACGCGGCGTGTCATATTCCTGAATACGCGCCTTGCCGAGCGGCGTATCGATGAGCGTCTTCTTTTTGGGCGCACGGCTCTTAAAGTCCTTGTACGCTTCGAACTCATAGCGCAGGCAGCACATCAGGCGGCCGCAAACGCCGCTGATCTTGGAGGAATTGAGCGGCAGGTCCTGCTCTTTTGCCATGCGGATCGAGACGGGCTCAAACTGTCCGCCAAAGCGCGTGCAACAGAGCTCCTGGCCGCACTGGGCATAGCCGCCCACCAGGCGAGTCTCGTCGCGCACGCCGATCTGGCGCATGTCGACGCGAATGTGCAGCGTCGAGGACAGATCCTTGACGAGCTGGCGAAAATCGACGCGCTCCTCGGCCGCAAAGTAGAACACGGCCTTCTCGCCGCCAAACAGGTACTCGACGCCCACCGGCTTCATCTCGAGGTCGAGTTCTTTGACCAGACGGCGGAAATCGACCATGGCCTCGTCGCCCTGGATGGCAAGATCGTCGGCAAGCTGCAGGTCGATGTCGCTCGCCACGCGCAGCACGGGCTTGAGCGGCTGACCGATCTCGTCTTGCGGCACCTCGAAGGGATCGGCCGTAACCAAGCCGATCTCGGTTCCGCGCTCGGTGGAGCAAATGGCATAATCGGCCTCGAGGATATCCAGGTCCTGCGGGTCAAACCACAGGTCGCGCGAGGCGTAGGTAAACTTAACGGGTACGACTAACGGCATTTCAGTGCCTTCCTGATATCGAACAGCATGACCTCGATGGCCAGCTGGGGAGTAACGTTTCTGGCGATGTTGTGCTCGGCGGTTGCGACCGCCTCGAGCGCCTGGGTGGCACCCGCAACATTCGTCGCAGCGGCAAGCCGACCGATCGTGTCACGCACGTCTTCGTTCACCACGTCGGCCGCCTCGTCCTGAAGTGTCAGCAGCACGTCGCGCATGAGCGTCCGCGCGCTCGCCAGCGCTTCCATGATACCCGAACGCTCGCGCGCGTTGAGTTCGCGCTTGTTGCGGTCCTCAAGCTGCTTCAATGCTCCACGCGACAGGTAGTCGGCATTTTGCTCGAGTACCTTTTCCTGCGTGGACTTGACCTCGGCGAGCGGCGCCTTGACGGCGACGATGAGCGACTTGGCGCGACTGAGCACGTCGGCCTCGTCGGCGGCAATGAGTGAGTCGATGGCACGGACCATCTGACGGCGGGCGTCCTGGCGCTCGGCGCTCTTAAGAAACTCGATGCCGCGTGTGGGGCTTCCCGCCACGGCGACCGCCATGCGGCAACGCGCGGGGTCCTGGCCGGTGGCGCGGCTCACGGCCTGCGCGGCGACGGCGGGCGACACCAGCCGAAACGGCACGCACTGGCAGCGGCTCACGATGGTGGGCAGCATCACGTCTGCCGAGGTGCCCAGCAAGATGAACATAACGCCCTCGGGCGGCTCCTCGAGTGTCTTGAGCAGTGCGTTGGCGGTGTTGGCGCGCAGTTGCTCGGCACGGTCGATGATGTAGACCTTGGCCTTGGCGCGAATGGGTGCCAGCGGCACGTCATCGAGCAGCTCGCGGGTCTGGGCAATAAGATAGCCCGTGGCGCTCTCGGGCGTGTAATAGTGCACGTCGGGATGCGTATGCCGAGAGACGCGCACGCAACTGTCGCATGCGCCGCAGCCGTCCTGCTCGCACAGGAAGGCTTGGGCGAGCGCCCACGCGGCATCGAGCTTGCCCGCGCCGGGCGCGCCCAAAAACAGGTAGGCGTGCGATGCACGGCCGCTGGCGACGGCATTGGTCAAAAAGTCGCGCACGCGCTCTTGGGTGTCGAGCTTGGCCAGCAGGCTTGCCTGAGCGGGGGCCATGTTACTCGGCCTCCTTGGCAAGCGCGGCGGCGACAGCATCCTGGGGGATATCGAGACCGTACGCGCGAACCTGTTCGACCGTTTGCGTGAAGACGTCTGCGATCGACGCAGTGGCGTCGATGAGCTTTACACGGTCTGGCTCCTCGGCAGCAATGGCACAAAATCCCTGATAGACGCGCTCCTGGAAGGCCATGCCCTTGGCCTCCATGCGATCGGCCGCACCGCGGGCCGCCATGCGCAGCGCCGCCTGCTCGGGCGTGATGTGATAGACGAGTGTGAGCGCCGGATGCGTCCCCGCGACGGCGAGGTTGTTGGCATCGCGTACCATCTGACGGTCAAGGCCATCGGCAAACGCCTGATAGCAGGTCGTGGAATCGTAGAAACGGTCGCACAGGACCACCTTGCCGGCAGCGAGGGCGGGAGCTATGACCTCGTGCACCAGCTGGGCACGCGCGGCCTCGTAGAGCAGCAGCTCGCAGGTGTCGCCCATCGCCGTATTGGCGGGGTCGAGCAGCAGGGCGCGAATCTTTTCGCCGATGGCGGTGCCGCCCGGCTCGCGCAGAGTTACGACCTGATAGCCAGCGAGGTCGAGCACGCGGGCCAGCAGGCGCGCCTGCGTGGACTTGCCGGCACCGTCGACGCCCTCGAGCGTGATAAAGCTATGTTGAGCGGGCTCAAAAGCCATGGGCGCAGCCCCTTCCTACAAGGTGCGTAAATGCAAGTTATAGCAACCAAGCCATGATACCCCAGCGTCCGGCGCACCCCAAATCGGGCCTAGTCATTGGGGACGTTCTTAAATGACTAGGTGGCAGTTAGGGACGTTCCTAAAGTGCCGGCAGAAAAGGAACGTCCCCACCTGCCGACCCTCTAAGTTGCGGTGAAATAGGAACTGAATACGCCTTCTAACAGCAAGTACAATCCTTATTTCACCGCAAGTTAGGAGTGGGCGCGAGCGTTGATGGCGAAGGAAATATCGCGCTTGAGGGCTAGGGCCTGTTCGCGTTCGAGGTCTTGGGTGAGGATTGCCAGCACGTAAGGGCGCTCGGCGTAGACGATTGCGGCATCGTGCTGAGCATTCGCCAGACTGCCCGTTTTGTGCGCAACCAAAACGCCGCCGGGAACGCCCTCGACAATACCGCGCGTATCTTCCTGAGCCAGCAGATATCCGTGCGCCCGCTCGCAGAGCTCGGGCGTCGCGATTGTCCCCGCCGCCAGCCGCTGCAACACGGCCGCAGCATCACGGGCGCTCGTATAGTTCTCGCGACCTTGTGCCTGGGCCGCAGCATCCATCATCAAACGAGCGAGCACGGTCTTTGTGACGCATGCGACAGGGCTTGCGCGGCACGACTATCCTCACACAACCAGTTGGGTCGGCGCGGCTCAACCGCACCTGAACTACCTTATAATCTAGCCAACACATCGAATGGAAGGAACCATCATGCCCCGGTTTTGCACCCATTGCGGCAAGCTTCTGAAAGACGGCGAGCGCTTCTGCACCAACTGCGGAACGCCGGTAACCGATGATGGCAAGGCCTCTCAGTCGCAAGAGGATGCGCAGGCAGCCGAGCATGCCGCCGCGTCCGATGCCGCCTTCGACACTGCCGCTACCACGGTTCAGCCTGCGCAGCAGCCCACGGCGACTCAGCCCCAGCAGGCGGACGTGACCGTGCAGTCCGCCCATCAGCCCGCGCCCGCTCCCCAGCCGGAAGCTGGCGCGACGCAGCAATGGGCGACGCCAGCCGGCTCCGCGCCGCAGCAGCCCATACCGACCGCTGCTCCGCAGGCCGGTGCGCCTACTGCCCCCAAAAACAACAACGCCCTGCTCATCGGCATCATCGCCGTACTCGTTGTCGTGATTTTCGCGCTCGTCGTGTTCTTTATGATCAAGCCTTTCGACAAGGGCGCCGATGATACTAAGGGCACGACGATCGAAAAGGTCAAAATCGACCACAATGACGATGATGCCTCCGTTAAGGGTGACCCCAACCAGCTTGACGATGATGACGAGGAGGACGAGGCGGGCGGCGAGCAGAACATCTACGACCAGCTGAGCTCCTACTACAGCAGGCTCTCCGATCTTGACCAGAAGGTCCGCGACTGCGCCACCACATTCAACACGTATTACCTTAAGGATGACCGCAGCTCGCGTCAGGCGGCCAGCGACACCGCCGAGGCGCTCGAGGATCAGATTAGCGGCCTGAAGGACGAGGTCGAGGACCTGGATGTTCCCGTCGACTCACAGAACTACAGCTCGTGGAAAGACATCATCGCGCTCTACGACGACCTGGAGAATCGCATCGACGTCATTTGCGACGCTTGGGAGATCAGCCTTGAGTACTCCAGCCCCGCCAACCACAAGGACGAGATCGTGGCGCCGCTGGCGCGCGACAACGTTGCAGGCACCAACGACAACAAATACCGCCTGGACTTTGAGGACCGCTTCCCCGGCGCAAAGCCCGTCGAAGTGAACTAGTCATTGGGTGTTCCTATAGTTTTGTCAACCTTCGACGCTACTCCCGGTAGGGCACCCGGTCGCGCATCACGGCGTATATCGCCCTGAGCCGCTTCCTCGCGACGGCCTTGAGCGCCCGCCCGTGCCCCATGCCCCGCGCCCTGCAGGCCCGGTAGTACTCGCCGTAGCGCCCCGAGGACCTCACCAGGCTGTTGCACGAGAAGATCAGCAGGGACTTGAGCCTCGCGTCGCCGCGCCTGGACGCCCTGACCGACCTCACCGACGTTCC
>NZ_QRZD01000041.1:0-9540 GCF_003464565.1 Collinsella sp. AF14-35 | reverse complement strand
GGCGGGGCATTCCCCGCCTCTTACACCACATCTCTGCGCGCTACCGCTTGATACTTAATCTCTGGCTTTTTAGGCTTCTTTTCCTTTGCGACAGCCATAATTCGACCTTTCAAGCAAAATGACTAATCCTTACAGCAAATAATAGACTTGTTTCCGAATTAAGAGAACAGTAAAGGTCGTAAAACTCTAATCAATGAAGCGAAGAAGGATTCTTGTCGAAGTGCAAGAAAATGCTAAACGCACTTACCAATAGTCCGAATAACAGAATTCGATTGAATATTTACTTAAATATATTTACGCTGCAACTAATGCCTAGGCTAACTGCAGACATGTAACCATTTTTAACCGCACTTCAATTCAATCGGTATCATTCTTTTAATGTCTGGAAGTTCATCTTGTATTGCATCTAGGAACAAGGCGTTTTCTAGCTTCTCATTGCTAATCATGGGCTTATCCCATTTACTACGAATTTCATCACCTAGAAGCCTGTGAACTTTGTCTATCTCTCTGCTGGTTGCCTTTGTTGCTTCTAGAGTGCCTTTATCACGCATTTGTATTGCGTAACGCTCTTGCTGTTTGGTGTCGAACTCTAGATTATCTAGAAGCCGCTCAGCCATTTGCTTACCTGTTACTGTTCCATTCCCTAGCAGGTTGTAAGCGTCTGTAATCACGGCTTCTTGCTTTGCGGCATTCAGCACTCTGTGCATACCATCACCCGTATACCAAAGGGCATAACACTTAGTTACATTCATAGATACCTCTATTCGTTTTTCGGAAATTCAATAATTGCTTTTGGTCGGTAAGTTGAGCGGGTGGACGGTATTTAATCAAACCCTTTTGGAGAATCCCGTAACACACCCCGCCCCTATTCTCTACCTATCTATAACTTCATCCGCATCCCTAATTACCAGATTGCTAAAGAGATAGACCGTTGCACCTTCTTCGCGTAACGCCCTAGCGCGTCCTGCGGACTGTTCTGTATTAGATTGGATGTTTTGAAGTTGTAGCTTACGCATCTCTTCATCCTCAAAGAGATATAGAGATTGCCGCACGCCGTTAAGCTCTATAACCTGATTCTGTCTCGTAAGTTCCTGCGGCGATTCATGGCAATCATCGTAGTAATCCTGATAGGCTTGTTGAGGCAAATCGGACTTACCCGCGATTATTAGCGATTTACCCTTAAAACAATCTAGACCGCTATTGTTTAGCAGGTGTATTTGATTCCCTTTGTTCTCAGCCACGTTGAATCCTTGGCTCTGCCAAAAATCAACTTCCTCTTTACTGCCCTTGAAGGTAATCAGAATTGATTTGTCTATTACTTCCTGCGGCAACTTTTCCTTTATGTACTGAGCAATTTTGGGAAAGTTGTCATTGTGCATCCCTCTAGCACCGCTAAGGCCGCAGAACTGCACAATCTTGCCCTTATTTTCTGCAAGCGGCGCTTCAATGACCTCAATCTCTACTCCGTAGTACATTTCAGTTCGCTTGCTTAAAGGCGTTGCCGTGAACACCCTAACGGGAATACCGTTTAACTTGGCATCGCCAATTAACGTACTTTTACGAACCATTCGCACACAGTTATTTCCAGCATTGTCTTTCGACAGCCTACCGTCTGTCTTGTAACACTCAAATAGACCGACTGCTATTGAGCTTGTTTGAGTTGACTGAATGTAACTATCTAACCGCTCTTCTACTTGCGGCGCTACTTTCTCTCGTAAGATGGTTAGGTCAATGGCTAAACCTTCGTCACGCTTTCTATCTTTAACATCATTGATGAACTTAGTAAGTTCTTGAGATGTTTGTAGGTCTAGAAAGGGAATTGTCGTTGCTAGATTGGTAAGACCTAGTTTCGTCTCTTTGATTAAACTCGAATCAATCTCTTCGTCTACGATAATCAAATCCGCATCCAAGTTACTTAGATTTGTTAGCAGACTGTGAGTTAATAGAAACAGCCCCTTTTCATCGGGGCTGAACAACTTATCTATGAAGCCTTTTCTCTTGGCACTTCTTGTTTTTGCGGGTAGTCCTAATTGCAGATAGAGTAAATCAGATTGAGTTATCTCTTTTTGCGGACAACGATGAATCAGTGCTATCTGATTAAAGGTTGCCTTGTTAAATAAGCGCGTCTCGACCTCTTCTAGATTTGAATGCTTGGGTGCCGCATAAATCACCTTGGTCTTTTCAAGTTCAACCTTAGTAAGAAGATAGTTGATTATTCGTTCGGTCTTTCCCGAAGCTGTTTGTGACTTAAGAATCTTAATACCAGCTTCTCTATCATCTAGAAACTGCGGTACATGTTCGTCCATCCACTTATCTAAGTTCTCTAAGGGAACCTTGCTTAGATTGGGAACTATTGGAATATCTATGTTTTGAGAAAGAAACTCTGGGATTGTTTGCGATACGCCTAAAGGCCCTTTGACAATCGGACAAGGCTTTAGACTGCTATCTCTGAATTTCTGCCTAATCTGTCCTTCATCGCAGGTATGACCTTCATACGTCTCGGGAACGAAGAACTTTAAAACATCCTGAAGGACAAACCTATTCTTGTCGCTGTATCTAAGGAATCGAAGGTTGCTGAATAGTGCAAGGCGTTCGTTGTAATCGAGGTAATCGCCCTTAGTCCATCTATCCCATAACTTACAACGGCCCTGAAGTTTGCGGTACCATCCCTCATTGACCAGCACGGCATCAGGCGTTGGCATATCCGCATACTCAGGTATGAAGTTCTTCTTTTGCTTCATTGCCTTATTCGGCTCAGTACCAGAGGAAACCTTATCTAAGGCCATAATGCGCCCAATTAAGGCCATTTCAAGTGGTTCTTGGTTAACTACTTCATAGCCCAGCTTGCCCCCGTACCAGAGCCTTGAGCAGTCTTTTGTGGCTCTATCAGGGCTGAATTTTCCAAACAGACCTAGGAGCGCTTTGTAGACGCATTCGTATTCACGTGGGCTGATTTGACGCTTTAGACACCAGACAATGCGGTAATTCCATCTATCCTTATACGTTCCGTTTTTAGACCCAAAATCGCCGTTTTGCACCTGTCTACTTAATAGATTACTTATAAGTACACAGGTGGAATCCGCACTTTTTGCTTCTTTTTTCAGAGTTTCGGGATTCATTGAAAAGCTGGGGTACCAGAATGAAACAGGTAGACCAACGTTCGCCGCGTATTCTATTACGTTGTATGGACTTGTCTCGACCTTATCAAAATCAAGCGCTATCAGCTGTGTGGCCCGAGCGTCCTTCTTCTTGAACGTGCCATTGTTCAAATCGTAGATACCAGCACGCCAACAATGCCCAGTGCCGCAAAGTCTAGCTATATCTTCAATTGATAAATCGTCTTGTCGATAGTTCTCTTTCCTTTGATACGGACTGGGATTGCTTGGCTTTTTACTAAGTGCATCTACTGAATAGCAGAACAGCACTAGTCGTAAATGCCGTTTAAGATATTTTGCTTATGGGTGTTCAGGCGTTCGATTTCCATGCGGCCTAAACGCTCAACTCTAGAATCGTATTGCTTGCGATATTCGCCATTAGGTTTAAGAATCCAGTAAAGACCTGTTCCTGCGGCCTTATCCCTGAACTCCGTTACATTAGTTACCCTATCGTCTACAGCTAATTCAATTAGACCTGTAAGCGTTAAACCCTTTCCATGAGCATCACAGTAATCTTCCCAGAGTTTTTTCTTTTCCTCAGAAATACGAATGGTTACTTTCGTATCTTTTGCCATAACAGTCTCCTTTCAATAGAATTGATTTCCTCTATCTCTATTTGAAAAAAAGACTGTACGAATTACAGATTTTTGCCCACGTTTTAGAAAAATGTTCTAACGCTTTAGCACCGTCTCAGCAGCATACTTTTTGATACGGCGCATTGAGACACTAAGAGAACGTTAAAATACCTGCTAATGAAATTCTCAAAACTCGTCTCTTTATTTAGTATCTCAATATTCTATAATTTGAGTTATTGAGACGCTATCTAGACGGGAGATTGGCAAAAATGAAATTTGGATACGCTAGAGTTTCCACCGTCGAGCAGAATCTTGATAGGCAGATTGAAGCCTTACACAAGGCAGGCGTTGAGGACAAGAACATCTTTTGCGACAAAATCTCAGGAGCAAAAGCAGAGCGTCCAGCTCTAGACGATATGCTCTCGCGACTCCGCAAAGGTGATACTGTCGTTATCCTATCTTTCGATAGGTTGGCACGTTCCACTAAGCAGCTTCTCGATTTGTCTAACAGATTTGAGGCTGAGGGCGTAAACCTCTACTCAATCAAGGAACAGATTGATACCTCTACGCCGCAAGGTCGTTTTTTCTTTACCGTTAGTGCCGCTGTAGCGCAATTCCAGCGTGAAATAATCAGGGAAACCCAGCGCGAGGGTTATGAGGCTGCTAAGGCAGCAGGTAAGAAGATGGGTAGGCCCAAGGCAAGCAATGCCGCAAAGGAGCGTGCGGTAGAGCTTTATCGCAAAGGCGAAATGTCCATTGCAGAAATCTGTGCGGCTGTCGGTTTGAGTAGGGCCACTGTCTATAGGGCTATTGAGGCATCTAGGGAAAACTAGACCTCTATGGCTATTGAATATATTTGAATAGATTCCTAGCGTAATCATCTGTCCACAGTTGTTCGCGAAACCTGTCTCTTACCTCAATTCGCTCTTTATCTTGAGTATTCAACAGTTGATAGGCGTAAGTAAGGCACTCCGTTGCCCACTCCCTATCGCCTAGACAATTGGATTCATCGAAGAAATTTGGCATATACTCTGGAATCTCTAAGAGCAGGAACGTAAAGGCTGGAACGATAACTAAATGGAAGAACTCTACGTAGGATTCTCCTTCAATTCTGTCTAGAATCCGATTCCAAAAAAAGAATTGCGGCCCTAAGTAGTTTTCTACATCGTTTAGAAGTAGACCTTTATCAATTTCAATAAGCGTCTCCGCTTCTACGACACACAGCAAATCACCTGTGCTTGGCTCCTGTCCTCCATCCCTGTTCATTTGCTTTTGAAGCCTGTTTAACTCTATGTAAGCACCCTCTTCAGCCGAAAATAGCATCTCAGGGTTAAACTTTTCTTCTAATGAAATCTTATTTTTCATGTACTCCTTGTATTGAATTACCTTAGATTGGTAATCCCAAAGCTCACTCAGCTGCATTAGAAATCACTATCCTGTTTTTCCGCAAACAGATTACCCAAGTTCTGAATATTAATCTGCTTGGCCTGTTCATCATCGCTTGCGTAGATGTTCAGCGTCATTGCCGCATCTTTATGACCAAGGATAGATGCTAACGATTTAATATCCATCTTGCTTTTAACGCCAAGGGTAGCGAAAGTGTGCCGAAGGCCATGAAACGTAATTGGTTTTCCCAAGACGCTATCTAGCTTATTGCGGCTTGACCATTTTTGAAAAGCACTGCCCAAATACCTAGGATTTCTCCAATGACAAACATAGTCCTTTTCGTTTGGTCTACTCTGTCTTTGCTCGGCTATCAGAGCATCTCTAAGCTGCGGCATCATTGGTACTGTTCTTCTTGAATAGGTCTTTGTATCGCCTTCAACTACTACATTTTTGCCTTCTTTATCTTTAATCTGCTTCTCTGCTTTAGTGATATAGATATTGTTTGTCGCTAGATTAATATCATTCCACCTTAAAGCACATACCTCACCAGCACGCAAACCACCGTATAGCGCAAGGCAGATAGGAATATAGAGGTTATTATTCCTAGCGCCTATTATCTCGCCACCGTCAATTAGCGAATAGAGCTTATTAAGACCTTCGCTATCGAGATAAGCGATTTTATGCTTACTAGTATTTCTTGGCATAATCAAACCAGCTCTAGCATCTTTAACTATCTTGCCTTGATGAAATGCGGATTTATACGCTTTGTTGAAAATTGCGTAGAAGCCCTGAACTGAACTCATGGCATATCGTTTTGCTAAAGCATTAATCCAATTTTGTAAGGTTTCAGACGTAATCTCATAGAAGCTCTCTTCTCCTATGTAGGGGAATATCGCATATTCGCCTTGTCTGATATTTCTTTGGTAAGTGACCGTGTCAATTTGCCCAAGAGCATATTGACCTTCAACGTAATCACGAATGGCCTTCTCAACCGTGGTGTATTGAATGTCTCGCTTACTTAGCTCTTCCTCATAATCGCGCCATTCGTTCACTAGTTTCTTAGCGTCTCGATTGTATTTGGTATTGAACGTCTTGTATTTCTTTTTGGCCTTACCCTCTTCATCTTTGTAAAGAAGGTAGCCACGCCATCCTTTTGAAGTCTTTTTATCAATACCGCAAGACGTGTAGAACATTTCCGAGGCCTCTTCTCCCTCTGATTTCTTTCTCTTCCATTTTAACAAGAGTAGAAAATTTAGTAGAAAATATTACCTGCGGAAATGTCTGAAGGCAAAATTATTAAGCTATCTACCTGCGGTTTTATATAGGCCTCATCTGGTAGATAAACTCCGCCATTTGTCTGTTTTATCCTTTCTACCTGTTGTTTCCCTATTCTTGATTCGCCTTAGTGGAAACGAAATGAGAAAACTAGCTCTGAAACGTAACGAAAAAGGGGCATGGTTGCCCATACCCCCTAATACTACCTGGGAAAAATCCCCCAGAACATACCATGAACTGCGTACGCTAGTTTTCCGCAACCTTAACGAACAGCCCGCTGAGATTTGCGCCACAGCAGATACGAGTAGACGTAGACGGCTCCGACCGAACCAAACGCCAGAACCGCAATCACCGCGGCGACGACTTCATTCGAAAGCACAGCACCTGCCACGCCCATCGCAATCAGGCCAACACCCAGCACCATAAAGCAGGCACCGCCAAAGCGCTGCGTACGGCGCCAGTTCTCGGGATCGGCAAGCGCCCAAGGCGTCTTGATACCGAGCGTATAGTTCTGCTTCACACGCGGCAAGTAGTTGCCTACGCCGATGAACAGCAAACCGATAGCACCGGAAATCAGCACGTTGACCGAACCGACCGCCGGCACCACGCCCCAGACCGTAAGCTCTCCCAGCCAGCTTACGGCACACATGAACAAGGTAAAGGCGATTACGAAGCCCTGATAGAACTTGCCCGAGGTTCGATATGCCTCACCTTTGGGGTCGATGCGCGGCACCACGCAGAACATTGCGAGAAGCGCCAGAGGCAGCACGCCGAGCGCGGGGGCCATCCAGCTAGGACCCCAACCGTCGACGGCGCCGTTCGCGCCCCAGTGCGTGGGAATCTGCGCAGGCAAGCTCGGCATCACCATGAGGTGCGCTACGACATTGGCGACGCACAGAGCGACCAGCGCAATCCACACGCGCGACGATACCCCCGTGGGGTGAATGCCCTTGTTTTCGTTATTCATCCTTATCACCTTCCGTGCTTGTAAAGCCCATAAACCAGCCAATCAAATCCTGCATGACGGTGGTGTTTAAGCTGTATACGATGTTTTGGCCATGGCGCTCGTCGGTCACCAACCCGGCGTTTTTGAGCGTCGCCAAGTGATGGCTCAGCGACGGCTTACTGATATCGAAATGCTCGGCAAGCTCCCCCGCCGTGCAATTGCCCTCGCGCAGCAACTCCAAAATGCGCCGTCGCGTTGGATCGGCAAGCGCCTTAAAACCCTCTCCCGGCATAAGACCTCCTCTCATCATCTCTCATGACGTGCACACTATACTCGATGTTTAGATGTTTGTCTAACTATCTAATCTCAATGCTTCAAACCACATCAAAGTAAGCGCCGTCGCAACCTATGGGCGATTACCTATAATGGCAATAGCTAAAACACGATTCGCTTCCCCATCGGAGGATGTCTATGACCGAAACCGCTGCCGCAGCCGCCAACGAGACACGCGACACCAAGCTCGAGATCATCATGGGCCGCGAGGCACTCGATAAGCTCGCCGATGCTACGGTGCTGGTGCTCGGCTGCGGAGGCGTGGGCTCCAACTGCTGCGAGGCACTCGCCCGCGGCGGCATCGGTCATTTCATCATTCTGGATAAGGACATCATCGCGCCCAGCAATATCAATCGCCAGGCCATCGCCTTTCACAGCACTGTCGGCAAGCGCAAGGTTGACGTGATGGAAACCATGATCCACGACATCAATCCCGCCGCCACCGTCATCAAGCGAACTGAATACTTGCTGAGCGACAACATCGATGATTTCTTCGCGAGCGTTTTGGAGCAGATGGACGGCAAGCTCGACTACGTCGTCGACGCCATCGACACCATCTCGGCCAAGCTCACCATTGCCAAATATGCTCAGGACCGCGGCATTCGTTTGGTTAGCTCCATGGGCGGGGCCAACAAACTCCATCCCGAGTGCCTCCGCTTTGCCGACATTTTCGATACGGTACGTGACCCCATGAGCCGCATTATGCGCAAAGAATGTAAGAAGCGCGGAATCAAGAGCCTGTACGTGTTGTTTAGCTGCGAGGAATCGGTTAAGACACAGCCCCGCGACCCTTCCAACATCCACGAGCGTACCGAGTTGGGCACCGCCAGCTTTATGCCGCCCATCATGGGCCAGATGATTGCCGGCGAGGTCATTCGCCAGATCAGTGGGCGCGGCACCGAGCACGTGCGCGCCGACGGCCAACGCCTGGGCTAGCAGGATGTCCTGCGATGGGACCGCAATTCTTTGACACGCATTGTCATCTTGATTTGATGCTCGGCCCCGATGCTGCAGCCAGTGAGTCGGCGGCGTTGGGTCTGGGGCTCTTTGACTGCGGGGTCGACCCACGCGACTTTTCGGCCGCAAACGAGCGCGCCCGTCGCCTACCAGGCATCATCGCTGGCGTTGGGCTCCACCCCTGGTGGCTCGCCGACGGCCGCTGCGGTCCTGCCGAAGTCGATCTGCTTTGCGAAGTTGCTGCCCAAGAGCGCTACATCGGCGAGGTGGGACTCGACTTTTCCGCACGCTTTGCCGGAAGTGAGCCGCTACAAATACAGGCATTTGACCGGCTCTGCGATACACTCGTGCAGCATCCTCTTACCGGGCGCGTGATATCAATTCACGCCGTTCGTTCGGCAGGAGCCGTACTGGACGTCCTCGAATCGCATGGACTACTCATCCCAAACCCCGACTCCCCCGTTATCATCTTCCACTGGTTTAGCGGCACTTCGGACGAACTCGTCCGCGCGCGTGATGCGGACTGTTATTTTTCCGTCAACGAACGCATGCTCGCGTCTAAACGAGGACGCGAATACGCACGACAGATTCCACTCGATCGTTTACTGCTCGAGACCGATGCACCAGCGGAGGCAAACACAGAAACAAGCGCGCAGTCGCTCATCAAATCGCTCACAAGGACCTCAGAACGCATCGCCTCGCTCAAAAATTGTGACGCAAAGCGCATCGAGTCGGCAGTTTTAACAAATGCGCACTCTGTTTTTGACCTTCGCTAGCCCCGGAGGACAAAAAATGCCAAATATGAGTACTGTTGCAAATCCAGTCACATTATTTTACGGCAAAATAGTGCCTTGATAATGTACAGCTAGGTAGCGCGCAGAGATGTGGTGTAAGAGGCGGGGAATGCCCCGCC
>NZ_QRZD01000040.1:0-10535 GCF_003464565.1 Collinsella sp. AF14-35 | reverse complement strand
CGGCATAAGAAGGCCCGCCCAGCAAAACGCATAGGCAGGCCATGGCAACAATCGCAATGTAATGACGGCTGGTGCAGGACTCGGCAGCAAACATACCCGCTCCGATCTTCGCAGAGCCAATAGAATGTGCACCAGAAAATGCCCTGGTAGCAGCAGCTATTAGTTTAGCGAGATCAGGCCGTAAACAAAGAAAATGCCTCTGAGCTGTGCCAACAATTAGGTGTAAATCGTTTTGCCAATCGGTGAAAGGAGAGGCGTCTACAATCACTACTGATACGCTTCCGACATTTAATCATTTCATAAAGCCTTGGACGAAGCCCTAAGAAGTTGGCTGAGCCGGAGACGTCACTATGCAATAGCGCAGGATGCTGAGTACAGAGCTATTGAGCGATATAAAGGAAACATGCGTAATTATCTCGTTGGCTGGGAATAAATTACGGCGAGTATCAATCTGGACTCTTATAAAAATGACTTCGTAATTTAGAGGAATCATGAGCATTTTCGAGAAATTCAACTCACAAGGCATGAGTCCTGCTGACGCCTTTGAGGAGCTTTGCTGTCAACTATTTGAGTATTGTGGAAAGGGGCAAAAACAGTTTGATGACAACTGGACCTACTGCAACATAAGGGGCGCTGGTGGTGATGGTGGCATCGAGGCATATTGGACTAACGAAAGTTCCACCGAGTGCTATGCGGTGCAAGCGAAGTGGTTTCGATCAACTTTGACTTCTAGCCAATGGGGCCAAATTAGAAATTCGGTTCAACAGGCAATTAAAATCCGTCCACATTTGACCCAATACACTATTTGCATTCCGCACAACTTAACCTCATCAAAGACGATTGCACATGGTAAAACCAGCCAAGGAGAAGATGCGGCGTGGCGCATATTTAAAACAGAGATAGAAAAGGAGAGCCCTGGGTTAGAAGTCATTCTTTGGGATGAAAGTCAAATAAACAACCTACTGGTACAGCATGCAAATGAGGGGTTACGGAGATTTTGGTTTGAAAAAACCGAAGTTAATCCAGATGTATTTCAAATCGCCTTGGCCAAGACGGTGGCTAGGCTTAAATCAAGGTATATTCCAGATATTAATGAAGATGGAGGCCTGTCCATCTTTCTCGATAAATATCTTGGCTCCTATGCTCTCCGAAAGAGGCTCATCGATGAAATCGATGGCTATCTCGAAACATGCAATAACATAACTAGTATGATTGACTCGCTTGTAGCAGCGGCTTGTCGTAATCAGGAAGTCAACGACATGCCTAAAAGTGATTACGAGCTGGTTACAAAAGCCGAATCCTGTAAAAATGCTATTGAATGTTATATAAACAAACTATCAGTAATAAAAACCCTCTTGGCAATTGAAAGAGATGGGTTAAGTAGGACCAAGTATGATGCGCTCTGCTCTGACGATATAAGCTACTCAGATATAGAGGGCTTTATTGACGAAATTTATGAGATTAAATACAAGCCGTCATTCCAAAATCATACCTATGAACTCAAGGACGCTCTTGCGTCTTTTCGTGAATGCCCCTCCATATGGGAGCTGCGCCGAGAAGCGCTCGAAACACTTATAAACCCACATTGCATTGTCGTTGGCGATCAGGGGACTGGAAAGACATGTGGGCTTGCAGGTAAGGCAAGGGCATTTCAATGTGGTGTCTCCCACGTTCCCATATTAATTCTTGCAAGTGATATTCCAGAAAACGCTACTTGGTTTGGAATAATAAAACAGGTACTTGGGCTAAGCGGAACCTGGGATGAACCTAGCTTATGGCAAGCATTGTCTACCTACGTTTCCCTGCGAGATATCAAAACTGACTCGATGCTCATTCGCTCTAAAATTGTCATCATGATTGATGGATTGGACGAAAAGCATTCATCTTATTTCTGGGAAGAAAAGATTCACGAAGGAGATGCTATAACGGATCGATACCCTCGTATTCGTTTTATATATTCATCTCGCCCTTGGTTAATAAAAAAATTTGAGGATAATGAGCTTGATGACTGCTGCTATGAGATAGCCACAGGTGGCGACGTTCCGGTATATGAGTTGTTTGATCGATACATCGATCATTACGAAATTCGGATTGAGGGCGAAACACAATATAGATATTTACTGAACACTCCAAATGAGCTCAAATTATTCTGCAATGTTTATAAAGGTCAAACGCTAAATCGATCTGCTTCAACCACATTATCCCAATTGACATCTTCCGAAATAAAGCGCTTAGACACCGAGCTTGAAAAACGGTTGCCAAGCGTTGTTGATACTTCACGAAAGAAACCTGTACAGACCGCCCTTAGCTCGCTTTCACAGCACTTCATGGATCATGAGAGCATCGATGAGATCGAAATTGAGCAGAAGCTATCTCGATTTGGAATTAGGGATCAGGTTAAAGATGCGACTATCAATTTACTGACTTGCTACGGAATTCTTCTTGTTAAAAAATCTGGGCATTCGTTTAACGATGTGCCCGATTTTCTCAATCTGCCTGAGCCGACATGCTATATACCCGGTAGTAGGCACTTATGGGATTACTGCATTGCGCAGCGCCTTCTTCAAAGCGATGCCCAATATTTCAAAGACATTTTGACGAATAATCAAGACGCTACAATGCTGTATGGAGTGCTGTTGGTCGAGAAGAAAGGGATTCTCCCGAGTAAGGATCCCAGGCTGATTAATGCAATTGACGAAGACTATTTACGTAAAATCGATCTGTATGCGCTATCAAATGCGGACCCGAATACAACGGAAAAATTCAAACCATGGGCGATGGAGTTGCTTTACGCCGGCGGTCAAGACTTTAGTGATGTTCTAAATGGTATCGTTGCTCATGTTGCCAATTACCCTAATCACCCATTGGGTACATCGCTGCTCGATAGCTATCTAAATAGTTTTAAGAGCCCAATTGAGCGCGACCTTGTCTGGTCGCTTCCTATCGCAGTTAAGATGGACCTCAGAAGCTCACAAATTGCATATCATGAAGAGCGTCGCCATTTACAAAACCTACCTCGGCTGGACGGACGTGAAACTGCAGAGCAGATGCCCCTGCTATTTGCATGGAAACTGTCTTCACTTAGCAATCTAGAAAGGAATCACTACAGAAGAGAGTTAATCCAATGGGGAATGAAAAACCCTCATGAGTTCGTTCGCATCTTTGAAAAGTTTGGCAATTGCAACGACCCTCAAATTCGTGAAGACATTTTTGCTATCGCTGGGGAAATCGTGTGTCAAGGGAACCTTGAGCTTGTCGTTATTAAACGGTTTTATACTATTGCATATGAAGCAGTATTTAAATGCCCTGACAAGCAAGGAAATAGAGACGCCGCAATTAGGAATTACGCAAGACTTCTTGCCGAGCAATGCAATGGGTACGGATTGCTGGCTACAGGTGAAATAAATCTCTGCAGACCACCCTACCCATTTGATGCTAACAATTCAGTGATGCCAATATATAAATCAGCAAGTTGCGCTAAGGCAATGCACGGGTATGGACCGATTCATTACGACTTGGCGCGCTATGTTCTGGTCGATCGCTTGGCTTCAGCTTTTCATCGTCCTCAAGTGGCGTCTGGTTTTAATGGACGATACGCTAAGCTGAAACAAATTATGGAAGCGTCTGTGCTTAAAGCCAAAGTTGATGTACCTCTCGAGTTTGAGGGGTGGGTTATTTCAGCTGCCTATCAGTATCTTTTAGACCATGGGTATGATGAGGCAACCATTCAAGGCGAAATTGGAGAAGGCGGTTATAGAACAAGCGGAATAGACCGATTGATTACAATTGCATACGACAGGGCCGATCATGGATTACGCAGCACCGTTATGACGATAGCTGAAAAATATGTATGGTGTGCACGAAATGAGATTTGCGGCTATCTAGCGGACAGAATTCCAATGAGCGAAGAATGTCTATTGGATCAGGATGTACAGGATAACGCCTATTGCACCGATTATAGGAACCTCTTGAGTTTCGAAAGCCCTCTATTTGAAGACGCCGTAATGACGGCTACAAATGAAGTTCAAGGTAAGATGCCTCACTTCCCTAAGGCCTTTTCGTGTAGCGGTTTCGATCAATTATCGAAACAAGACTTTGAGGAGTGGATTAACGACATATCGCCAGAATGTGTCTTCGCCATGCTTGGCTACAATCCGACCACCGATACCAACGCTAAGATTCTAAAAGACCGTGAAAGGTGTACTGCTGTCCCAATCGCGTTGTACTCATGCGATTGGGGCGCGAGCGGCAAAAACTCACGTATTTGGATCCATGGTGGAGCAATAAGCCGTAAGGAGCTCACGGAGCTTAATTCGAAAAGCCCAACCATAGCCGATTTTAGCGAAGGCGTATCCAGCTTTACCGTCAGCATTGCTTCTAGCCAATCGGTTTGTTACATAGCGCCGACAGAGGCATTGGCTTCACCGCAGATGGTTGAAATCGATGAATCCAAATTGGTAAATAAGAATTCACGAGTCCATTCACTCTTAATGCCTCTAAGTGGGCAAGGTGTTGATCGTCTCATCGAGAAAGATGATTGCTGGTACTTCTTTCCTTCGAAACTGGCTAGAGAAGCCACCGAGGTTAAACGAACCGATGGTGTTCATTATTTTAATAGTGAAGGTGAATCTGTTTTTGAAGAAGTTTGTTTTGGTCTCGAATTCCGACACCAATATCATGCATTGCTTGCCAATGGCGAAATTCTTCGAAATGCCCTTTATGAAAAAGGGTTTGAATTGATATGGCATGCAACGGTGCAGCGAGGCCCTAATGCTTTAGTTGGTGAGCGCTTAGGTTGCGACTTTGAATTCAATGAGAAGTCATGGCTTATCTGGGAAGAAGAATCCGGTGCATTTGCTTCTTGTCCGATTTTCAAGTGATAATTTGCCCACTTGGACACTGCTAAATATCGCGAAACAACACCGCCGATATCGCGCTAGGGCACCGGGGCCGAGTTAGGCCCCGGTGCCTTCTGCCTAAATTACTTCGTCTGAATAAACAAAGTAATTCCTAATGGCCTTTCCGTAATAATCAACGAGGACTGAAACTAGCTGACGATCTTCACCGGTAAAAGGAATGCTTACTTTCTCCCTATTCAGACCCGTTACGTATTCGTGTAAGCCCGCATCAACTAGATACGATTCAACGTCATAGGTTGACATATGATCCTCGTTCTCCGCTAGGAAACGGGCGGATAAAAGAACGCGATCTGATCTATTTAAATCACAATGATGTAATGTGTATTTCACGGGCTCTTCTGGCATTGGAACGCTCATACCGCTGTGAAGCCATAACGAAATGCTCTTAGAAAATAAATTGCAAGCATCACATCGCTCGCCTTTTGTGAAATGCTCATACTCATCCATTAAAGGTATCAAATAGAAATCACAGAAGGACGTCGCTAAGTCGGTAGTGTGCCAGAAGTTGGTGTAAGGGGCCGCTTCCCTGGCCGTAGAAAGCAGGAAGCGGTTATCGCCTAGAATTCTAATTGCTGAAGTCAGGATTCGTGGAAAGGCAATAACCGCATATGGACAAGATACACGAGATCGCGGGCGGAGGCGCCCCGATGCCGAGCTTCGACGACGGCATGGTGAACATGGCCGAGCCCATAAGGGTGATGGCCGAGTCGTTCATCTAAGAGCTTATGTACGCCCAGGCCGATGAGGCATGCGAGGCCGGCAACCGGCTCTCCTACATCTGGCTCGACGCCGCCTACATCAAGAGCCGCAGTGAGGGCCGGGCACAGTCGACCGCGCCCGTCACGGTCACATAGCCGGTCCAAAGAAGCGTCCGCATCTCCATCACGCCCTCCTGCTATTTCGCCTCCAATGCGCAAGGAGCTTACCAGCTTCTTCAGCAGAGACCTCGTTTCTATCATCATCGTCTCTATTCGAAGCGCAGAAAGCCGCCGCAACCAGCTGGCAGTCTTCCGGCAACTCAAAAAAGCTGCCATCTGTGCGAGCCTCAGCAAGAAGACCGTCGACCTTTGCGAGCTCGACCACCTTTGCGACAGCAGTCTTATCGAATGAGAAGCTCGTTACTTCGTCGCTGCCCAGCAAGGTGTAGCGCTTCGGCCCGAACGAGAGAAAAGACGCGCACCCCGCCCCGTCTGCATTGGCAATCCTTTTCGCATAAGCCATGAATTCATTGGGTTTACGCTCTTTGAGCAAGATCAACGCATAATGACACTCATCGTCTAGGAACAGGTTCCTCGCGGCGGCGTCCTCGCCCACCCTGGCGCAAACGGCATCGGAAAGCTCGAAAATGTCGCCTTCGGGCAAAAGCGTCTTGCAGCCACCGTTTCCCCCGTCATTCAGGCTGTTCAGCTGCGATATCAAGAAAGGCACGAGCGGATAGACAATTCTACCCTTGCTCTCGTCCACCGACGCTCGCAGAATCTCGTCAGACTTAGCAGGCCCCAACTGTTTGAACAGCAACTCGATGAGTCTGAGGAGTTCCAGGTCGGCACTCGTCGAGGCCAAAGGGGCGTATCTCTTTTCCTTACTCAGACCCAAGGCCAAAAGGTACGCCTTGGTGACGATTTCGGCACGTCCTTCCTCCAACGTCGATACACGGGCCCTCATAGCCGATACAAAGTCGATCATACTCCCCGCTTCGGCGTGCCTGCGCAGGTCATCGAGCAACACACCGCCATCGCTCACATTCAACGCATCCTGTACCTCGTGAACATCGATTCCGTCCGGCATGTTCGAATGGAAGTATTGATCGAAGGAATCGGCCCGCCAGATAGCGTTCAAGCTCTCCCTCGAGTAAGAGACGCAATGACTCATGCCAGTTTTATTTGCCACCCGCGGGAAAAGCCTGCAGACGGCCTCGACCGCCCACTTGGCTTCAGATCTCGGGACTATCCTAGAAATCAGCTCCTCCAAATTGGCGAGGTTGTCTTTTGGATCCATGTTATTCATATATAACGACGATCCGATTGTGCCGCAAAGGAGGTCCTTGTGCACGCGAATCCAATCAACGAGTTTTGGCACCTTGAGTTCCAGTACCGCCAAGGCGGCGACGTCCTCGAAGCAGCAGAATCGCGGCAGGATGCTCAACTTCGCCTTTAACGCGTTCGTGAACCGTCGAACCTCCCTTATGGTGAAGAACCGATTGTTCAGAAACGTCAGGCGGACGCCGTTCCACCTCTTGTCGTCGAGGTCCTCCAGCCTGTATGCAAACGACTTGAAAATCGCATTGATGTCCTTGAGAAGCACCCGCTCCAAATCGCCCGATGAAATGGACGGCAGGTGCACAGGGACTTGGACCACCTTCTCCAGATATTCGGCGCCATCGCAATTCTGGACTTCACTCAAAGCCCGCGTAACCACCTCCTCATCGAATGAAAGAAGGTAGTTTATCTTCGGAAGCTTCGCCAGGGAGGCGACGAGCTGAAACACCATACGCACCTGATCGTTCGGCAGCCGATCAATGTCGTCGATGATCACTACGACCCGCCCATCGAACTTGAGGAGCTCCTCCTCAAGTCTCTGTTTCTTCGAAGAGACGCTTCCCGCCCTTTCTGCGGATTTCCTCAACCTGCTCGCCAAACGTTTGCCGAAGGCAGGCACAGCAACGCCTGCAAGCGGCGCGCCCGCCAAACTGGCAGCGGCACCGGCGGTAATCAACAAGGCTTCAGAATATGCCGCGAAAGCATTGAGCACCTCGGGGCGCTTACCGCACAGCTTGCCGAATAACTTGCCGAATAGCGTGCGCCGCCCATGTACATCTTTATCAAGCGCACTCCCGACTTCCTTAAGAAACTGAGCGAGCAGCTGCTCGGACGTGAGGTAATTCCAGGGCTCAAAACGGACGACAGAGACGCCCGCCTTGCCGTCATCGTCTTTTCGGGAGAGCGCATTTTCAACGAGGTTTATAACCGAAGTCTTGCCTGATCCCCAAGGCCCATACAAACCAATGACAAGGGACTCGGGACCAGCTGCGGATTTCAGAATATCTGCCAGCCTCTCAGCGAAAGGGGTCCTTCCGATAAGATCTTGCTCCCTTGCCTTGATTGGTGTATCCGTGGCAAGAGATAGGTTGGATTTATCCAAGGCCACTACCTCCTATTACAGTCAGAAATGAGCTATTCGATACCCCCACATTAAATTTGCGTTCGCTAGAATCGGCTCATTTACCCGTAGAGGGGGCTAGCGCCCATGGTCGACCACGCCGATGTAGCCTGCTATCTCCCCAAGCGCGCACATGAGCTCATCGAAGAAGCCGACCACATCGAATTCAGCTGTCATACCAGCCTTATTCGATGGAAACCACGCGCATGGACGCGATGCGGAACAAGCCGTCATCCCAAACCACGTAGTTGCTGTACGTCTTGCTGCCGTAGTATTTGATTCCGTCGATGCCGGCATGGCGGCAGCATTGGGCGACGAAGTTTGGCACGAGGTACTCCGGCGGGATGACCTGGTCGGTGTTGGTGAATGGAAACCGAAGGTACTTCAGGAAGTAGTTGGTCCCGCGGCCCACGCCGGAAAGGTCGATGAGGCGGACGTCGCGCCTGCCCTCTATCTCGGCGACCTGGGCCTCGTCCCCCGAACCGTGCTTCCCAATCTCCTGCATCGCGCCGTGCTCTGTGTCAGAGAAGTAGTAGTAAGCCTTCTGCGGGCCGTTAAACCTTCCCGCTTTCACAAGTAGTCGGGGTGCTTTGGCCATGTCGTCCTTAAGGTACGGGGCCGTCCCCGCGGGCTTTAGCCGAGCATGGTAATAGACCGGCCTGTCGAACGAAATTGCATCCCTCCAGTCACGAACCGTCTCCCAGATAACCCTACCGGCCTTACAATCCATTGCGAAGGCGGGCTCATCCGAGCAGAGCTGCTGAAGCTCCATCATGTCAACCTCTGTCAGCCCCTCAAGGAAGGACAGGGACGAGGTCAGGACGTTGAACGAGCGAACGTTCGCGGATACCTCGCCGGAATCATCGCCGGCCAAATTGCAGGCCCAACTGCAGACCACGAGGTCCGTCACGGGATCCGTCACGGACCTCGTGACGAGCAACCTCTTCCCCCTGATGTCGACCGAGACATCTTCGCTAACGGAGAGCCGCTCGAGCGAGGCCTTGCTGAGTTCTCTCACGAAGGTCTTGGCACCACGCGGTATCGAGCCGCCATAGCCAAAATCCCCGAGGGAATCGACAAGCCCGCCGACATTGCCAAGGAGGGCGATGTCGGGACCCCTGACGGTCAGCCCAGAAAGGCTGTTGGCAAGGCTCTCGTAGACGCCGAAGTAGTCTTTAGACGCAAAGCGGTCCACCATGTCCCGAATGGCGGGCGTCTGGATCGAGACCATACATGCCGCAAGAAGTTCTTGCTGGGCGGAAACAACCTTCTCGACCTCGGAGGCTCGATAGGAAGAGAGCCAGCCGCTGGAGTTGATGGAATCGAGGACCGCACGAATGGAGTCGAGGCGGACGTCCGCCGTAATGGATTTGATGCTGTCGGCAAAAGTTGCGAGGGCCGGCGCCATGCTGGCGCAAACCGCCTCTGACGTCTTATGCATCATCTCGGTATATGCGACGGACTCGCTCAGGGCCTTCGCCATGCTAAGCCGCATCGCCTTCGACTCGCGTAGCGCCTTGGAGAGATCCGTGCGGGCGGATGCGGAATCCCCGTCAGTCCTCGTCTCATCCACCGTAGCAATCGACTCCCCTCACTAAATGGCCCGACCTGTTTTCTATCCGAATCGCCATGGCCGCAGCCTGTGTTTGCGGCAACCTGCGACTCGCCTCCCAATCATACCAGCTGCAACCGAGAATATCATTCCTAGACTCCTGAGTTGGGCAACAACGATCACGAAGAAGAGGGCGACTTGGATACCTAGAACGGTCAAGCAGGGAGGCCGAGGCCGATGCACTGGCCTGCCTCGACTTCCTCTACGACCACCACGTGAGGCTGCCCTCGACAGCATCTGCGGGGCTTGCAATTAGCTTGGTGACCGCCGCCGCTCTTGTCGCGGCAGGACTTTACGCTAGGCGCAAGAAAGGCCGCCGTTAGAGAACGGCGGCCTTTACCCTCGCAATATAAATAGCGACTAGAGCGTCTTGAGGTACTCCCCCAGCTCTTCCTCCCAGTCGGGCATGTGGAAGCCGGCGGACTCCAGCTTGGAGAGGTCGAGCGCGGAGTGGACCGGGCGCGGGGCGATGGGGCCGGCGGCGCTGGCGTAGTAGTCGGCAGTGCTGACCGGGGCCACTTTGTCACCGTTGCCGTTGGCGGCCTCGAAGACGGCGCGGGCGATGTCGGCCCAGCTCCTCACGGCGCCCGAGCCGGTGCAGCCGTAGGTGCCGTAGGGGGCCTTGCTCTCCAGCACGTGGAAGATGGCGGCGGCCATGTCGCGCGTGAAGGTCAGGCGGCCCAGCTGGTCGTCAACGACGGTGACCTGCTCCAGGGCGTCGTCCGCGGAGGCGCAGCGGTCAGAGAGCATGCGCATGGTCTTGACGAAGTTGTGCCCCTCGCCGATGACCCAGGAGCTGCGCATGATGTAGTGGCGCGGGCACCCTGCCACGGCGATGTCGCCGG
>NZ_QRZD01000004.1:0-114056 GCF_003464565.1 Collinsella sp. AF14-35 | reverse complement strand
CTCGAGGCTGGGGTAGAGGTGGTAGAAGCCGTCGAAAAGGCTCTTGAAGCCAAAGGCTTGCTGCCAGTCCGCCATTCCTGCGCGCGCCATGCCCGCACGGTTGTAATGGTTGAACCCGGCGGCGCTCGACATGCCCGAGCCGATGCCGACGATGATGGCGTCGGCATCGTCGATAAGGCTTCGAAGTTTATGTGCATCTCTTTCTAGGGGCGGCATCGGGCGATCTCCTCGAAAGCCGGGGCCATATCGCCGTCAATGAGAATCGTCTCGCACGATGCGTCGGGCGCCATGGCCTGGCTGTAGTTGAACACGATGTAGGTGGCGTGCTCGCAGACGTTCGCGATCTGGGCGAGCATGTGCTTTATGACGCCGTTGCGCAGTCCCACGCCAAGTTCGAGGATGGCAACCCTGTCGTTGCGATGGGCTTGCACAAGGCGCTCGAGCTCCTCGAGCTGGGCCGTGGCGAGGGCGTCTGGATGGGCGAGACGCCGCTCGTCGATCGACGTGCGTATGCTCCCCTCAGTCTCGAGCACGCGCTCCTCGTCGAACCCGGCGCGCGCGAAGTGCCCGTCGATGTTGCATGTGACCACGAAGGTGTCGGCGTGCTCCGTAAGACGCCGCAGCCCGTTCATGAGCGAGCCGGGCTCATATTCGAGATACTCCTTTTGATGGAACCGATCGGCCCATCGGCGTCGCACGCTGGCATCCGGGGAAGCGAGCCCCTGCAGTATGCAGCCGATGCCGTCTGCCTGAGCGAGGTCGCCGTACGCCTCTTGGAAATGAGCATCGGCGCAGAAAAGGTTGAGCCCCTCCGCCATGTCGAGTCCGTTGCTAGCGCCGATGATGACAAGATCCGCTTCGGCTAGCGCCCTGCCTATGCGAACTGCTTTCGCCGTCTCCATGCGCTACCTCCCCAGCGTCTTGCGCACGTCGGCATGCACGTCGGCGATGTCGGCGCGAACGGCGAGCCCCCGATCCTCGATCGCGCGGGGGAGAAACTGCGTCTTGTTGTTTACGGCGATGTAGCTGGCCTGCGGTAACTGCGCCGTGAGGGCCCAGAACGGCTCCTGGATAAACGCGGGCGTCATGCGGCCCACACCCAGCTCGAGGAAGAGGATCCTCTGCCGTGCGTGCGCGTCGAGCCAGTCGGACACCTTGCGGTACTGCTCCTCGTAGAGTTCGCCCTGCAGGAAGTTGCCGTAGCCGCGAACCCAGGGGAACGCCTCTGCCCCGCAGTGCGGGCAGCGCGGCACGAGCTCTGTCGGAACCTCAAGGCCGTCTCCCATGGCCTCTACCATGCGGGAGACCGGCTCGACCGCATCCCACACCGCGTCGGTGCAACAGTGGGAGCACTGAAAGAAGCGGTGGTCGCCTTGGATCTCTGCCACCTTCTCCCAGGGATAGAGCTTCACAAACTGCGTGTCCTGGTTGGTGGTGAGCACGAAGAAATCCTTCTCGGCGATAATGGTGTCGAGGTCCCTGTAGGGCTTGCGCAGCGGGGCGTTGAGCGTGGTGTCGAGGAAGGTGGCGAGGTATCCCCAGCGCGCCTCGGCGGTGGGCCAGCGGTAGAACGACCCCTCGAAAGCGCCCTTGAAACCGTAGCGCTCGGCGAATTTGCCGAAATGCCTGCGATAGGTTGCGTTGTCCTCGTAATAGAAGTCGCCGCCGCCCGCCGCGGAGAGCCCAGAGGCCCCGCCCACCAGCACGCAATCGGCTTCCTCGATCATGCGGGCGAAGTCCCTGATTTGCTGGTCGTAGGGCTCGGGCTCGCGGTCACTCAGCTCATAGGGCGTGCCGCCGCTGCGGTAGGCGGCCTGAAGGGAAAACGATTGGTTGGTGAGCTCGATAACGAGCTGCTCGTACAGGGTCACTGGATACCTTCTTTCAGCTATTATAAACAGGTGTCTATAAAAAGTATCCATGTCGATTTGCTTAAGAGCAATGAACAGCTTCGGCCTGCTGTCGATAAACGAGCGTTTGCCGGGCATTGTCGAGCGTTGCAATTGGAGGGGTAATGGAAGCGGGGAAGATCGATCGTCGCCGACGCTATACACTCTCGGTCATACGGGAGGCGTTCTTCGCGCTGCTGGCCGAGGTCGGCTTCGCGAAGATGACGGTAGCGGATATTTGCCGCCGCGCCGATATCAACCGTGGCACGTTCTATCTGCACTACGAGGACAAGTTCGCCCTGCTCGACGCGCTTATCGACGAGGCCTTGGCGGCGGTGCCGCCGCTCGAGGGAACGGAGGCGGGTGCCCTCTGCCAGCGTCCGCCGGCAAACGATGACTATTATCTGCTCTACTCGGATGACGACGCGTACGCCCGGGTGGCACAGCGCGTCGTCGAGCGCGGCGCCGAGCAGATGGTTCCCTCGATCATGGAGGAGACTGGGCTTTCGCGCGAGGACGCCTATCTGCTCTTCGTCCACAACGTCCAGGGAAATCTCGCGGTCAACCGCCTGCTCGGTTGGAGGCGAGGGCCCGAGTTTGCCCACGCTCAGGAGCTGCTCAGCGCCTATTCCGAAGGGGGCATGCGGGCGGTATCGGCTCGTCACGATCCTCGTAGCTCGTCTTGACCGCATGTCATTTCAGGTAGGTGGCGTTGCTATGGGCCCTCTTTGATTTTCGACGTTGTATAAGGCAATCGCAATCGTCTTGAGCTTCTTTAGGGAACTTGAACAAGAGATATGGCCTGCTGGCGATTGATTAACACCATTCGTTTTGGTTACAAGAAAGCATGCTGCGCGCCTGCAGCATGAGGGAGAGGGAATCCTATGAATATCGTTGTATTGAGCGGCAGCCCGCGTAAGGGCGCTAATACCGATACCATGGTCGAGGCGTTTGCCGAGACCGCGCGTGAGGGCGGCCATACGGTCGAGGTCATCCGCGTTGCCAGCAAGAAGATCGCCGGCTGCTTGGGATGCCAGTACTGCTTCGCCCATGAGGGCGTCTGCGTGCAGAAGGATGACATGGCCAACGTGATTGAGTCGCTGAAAGACACCGACATGGTTGTCTTCGCTTCGCCTATCTACTGGTTTGATATCACTGCGCAGGAAAAGACCGCCATCGACCGCCTGTACGCCTTCGGTGCCACGGGATTCCCGTTCACCAAGACGGCCCTTTTACTCGATAGCCACAGCGAGGGTGTCTATGATGCGGCGATCGCTATGTACAAGTCAACCTGCGCGTACTGCAAGTGGGAGGACCAGGGCATTGTCACCATCAGCGGTATGACCGAGCGCGACAGCATGGCATCCTCGCCCAAGTTGAAAGAGGTGCGAGAGCTCGCTCGCAAGCTTGCCTAAGGACAAGAAGAACGCATGGCGATCAGCGTTGGTGGAAATGCTTGCTGTCCTTACCGAGAGATAGGGGCGAATTCCCTCAAGTGCCGTATAGAACAATTTTTAAACGCAGAAAAATAACTGAAAACAAATTAATCCGCGTTAAAATATTGTCAAATAGAAGTTCATGAGGGAAGGTTACGTATGCGTCGCAAGGCAGACGAGCTCCTTAGGGAATGGCGAGACAGAGCTGATAGAAAACCTTTGCTGGTCAAAGGCGTGCGCCAGTGTGGCAAGACCTATTTGCTCAGAACGTACGCCCAGGATCTTTTCGAATCGGTTGTCTACGTTAATCTTGAGAACGACCGGTCGGCGCGAGCGGATTTTTCGGGCGGTCTTGACCCTCATTCGATTGTGCGCGCGATCGAGGCTCGTACGGGACAGCGTATCGTGCCTGGCAAAACCTTACTGTTCATTGACGAGATCCAGGCATGCGAGGAAGCGCTCACTTCCCTTAAATACTTTTGCGAAGATGCTCCCGAGTATTACGTTGCGGCTGCCGGGTCGCTTCTTGGGGTTGCCATTAACCATCAGTCGTATTCGTTCCCCGTCGGAAAGACCGACTTGATCGAGATGACTCCACTCGATTTCGAGGAGTTTCTCTGGGCAATGGGGCACGATCAGCTGGTCGATGAGATACGCTCGTCATTCGAGTTAATGGGTCCTCTTGCGCCAAGCCTTCATGAAAAGGCGCTTAGGCTCTATCGACAGTATCTTGTTGTTGGCGGAATGCCCGAGGCGGTCCAAACGTATATCGATGATCAGTCAATCATTGATGTGGCCGAAAAGCATCGGATTATTCTCGACGGATATTCCGCCGACACCAATAAATATGCTGATGAACGCTTGAGCGCAAAGACGCGTGCGTGCTTCGATTCCATTCCACAGCAGCTTGCCAAAGAGAATCGCAAATTTCAATACAAGGTAGTGCGAGCGGGGGGCAATGCGTCTCTCTTTGGAGATGCTCTCGACTGGCTTGTATTGTCGGGTACGGTGGCGCGCTGCAGCCTAGTCGGGCAGATCGAAAGCCCTTTAGAGGCCTTCGTTAACCCTTCTGCTTTTAAAATCTATCAGGCGGATACAGGGCTGCTCGTCTCCAAGGCCGGTGCTCAACGCGCCGATATTCTTGCCGGCATCGGCGGCACATTCATGGGTGCACTTACCGAAAACTACGTCGCCCAACAGCTTTCAGCCATGGGCTATCCGCTGCATTATTGGGCGCGAGATAATCGTGCGGAAATCGACTTTGTAGTAGAGAAGCAGGGATGCTTGTCTGCGATTGAAGTCAAGGCGGGAGAGAACACAAGATCTCGAAGCCTGTCCTCACTTAAAAAGACCCATCCGGGCGTACGCCTTATCAGGCTATCGACTAAGCCCTTTGGAATGAATGATGGGCTTATGTCTGTTCCACTTTATGCGGCATTTTGTCTATAGGGATGATGCTGGTGTAATGCATGGGGCCCAGGGCGCAGCGTTTACTGCGCTCCGGGCCCCGCTGCTTAGTTAAACCATGACGGTTTGGTCGCCGTCGTCCTAGTCAAACAAACTCGGCATGTCGTTTTCCTTCATGAGGGCACCGGCGGAGGGCAGGCTCTGCGCGGTGAACTTCTCGGCCGAGACGCCGGCGCCAAGGATTTCCTCGGTCGTGCCGACGGTGGTGACCGAGCGGCCCTTCTTGGCCGTAAAGGCCTGGACGCCCTGCGTGTTGGTGGTCGTCTTGGTCTTGAGCAGCGACGTGTTGAAGTTCATCAGGCGGTAGTCGCTCGAGACCAGCGCGAGGTCGCGGTCCTCCTTGAGCACCTGCGCATACAGCAGCTTGCTGCCGCCGTAGATGGCGTTCTTAAGGCGCTTGCGGTTGGTCTTGGTAACGTATCCAGAAAGCGCGACACGCACCACGCGGCCGTTCTCAAAGACGAACAGCACGTCGGCCTTGTAGTCCTCGGGGTCGATGACCCAGATGACGCTCTCGTCGGGTTCCATCTCAAGATCGGTCGGAAGGTACGAGCCCAGCTGGGCCGACTTGGTATCCTCAAACGCCGCGACCTTGCACTTGTACACCTGGCTCTTGTTGGTAAAGACCAGCAGCTCGTGAGTGTTGGAGGACGGGAACTCGATAAAGGGTTTGTCGCCGTCCTTGTACTTGAGCGTGGTCGCCTTCTTGAGCACGCGGTCCGTCATCTTCTTAAGGTAGCCATCGTGCGAGAGCATGATGGTGACCGGGTACTCCTCGACCTCGGGCTCCAAGCTTACCTCGATAACCTCATGGGGCTCGATCCTGCCCGTGCGGCGCGGCATCACGTACTTCTTGTTGACCGCGGCCAGCTCGTCGCTGATGACCTTCTTGATGTTCTCCTCGCTGGAGAGGATCTCCTCAAGCTCGGCAATCTCGCCCTCAAGCTTGGCAATGTCCTTGGTGCGGTTGAGGATGTACTCCTCGTTGATGTTGCGGAGTTTGAGCTCGGCAACAAACTCGGCCTGGGTCTCGTCGATGTCGAAGCCGCGCATAAGGTTGGGCACGACCTCGGCCTCGAGCTTGGTACCGCGGATGATGGCGATGGCCTTGTCGATATCGAGCAGAATCGCCTCGAGGCCGTGCAGCAGGTGCAGACGCTCGGACTTTTTTCCCAGGTCAAAGTTAATGCGGCGACGCGTGGACTCAATACGCCACTTGACCCACTCGTGCAAGATCTGGCGCACGCCCATAACGCGGGGATAGCCGTCGACCAGCACGTTGAAGTTGCACGAGAATGAATCCTGCAGCGTGGTCGAGCGATAGAGCTTGGCCATGAGCTTGTCGGGGTCGACGCCGCGCTTAAGGTCGATGGCGATGCGCAGGCCCGAAAGGTCGGTCTCGTCACGGATGTCGGCGATCTCCTTGACCTTGCCCTCTTTGGAAAGCTTGACGATCCGCTCGATGATGACATCGGTCTTGGTGGTGTAGGGGATCTCGTACACCTCGATGATGCGCTCTTCGGGAATCCAGCGCCAGCGGGAGCGGATCTGGAAGCTGCCAAGGCCGGTCTCGACAATCTTTTCCATCTCCTCGCGGCGGTAGATAATCTCGCCGCCGGTCGAGAAGTCGGGCATGGGCATGTACTCGAGCAGATCGCAGTCGGGATCCTGCAGGTAATGCATCGTGGCGGTGCAGACCTCGTTGAGGTTGAAACCGCAGATGTCGGACGCCATGGCGACGCCGATGCCCTTGTTGGCCGAGACAAGGATGTTGGGGAACGTGGTGGGCAGCAGGCGCGGCTCCTTCATGGCGCCGTCGTAGCTGTCGACGAAGTCGACCGGGTCCTTGTCGATGTCCTTGAAGATCTCGGCGCTGATGGGGGAGAGCTTGGCTTCGGTATAACGCGAGGCGGCGTAGCTCAGGTCGCCCGAATAGTACTTGCCAAAGTTGCCCTTCGACTCCACGAAGGGGGCGAGCAGCGCCTCGTTGCCGGTAGCCAGACGCACCATCGTCTCGTAGATCGCGGCATCGCCATGCGGGTTGAGCTTCATGGTCTGGCCCACGATGTTAGCGCTCTTCTGGCGCTCGCCCTTGAGCAGGCCCATCTTGTACATGGTGTAGAGCAGCTTGCGGTGCGAGGGCTTAAAGCCGTCGATCTCGGGGAACGCACGCGAGACGTTGACGCTCATGGCGTAGGGCATGTAGTTGACCTCGAGCGTCTGCGTGATTGGCTGGTCGGTGACCTCGGAGTGCAGGCCGATGACGTTCTCGGCGTTGACCTGCTTTTTCTTTGGCTGGTTCTTCGTCTTCTTCTTTGCCACGATATCCTCTTGAACTTCTTATGGGCCGTCGTTATCGATTTGCTGCTATTGCAGGTCCAGCTGGTCCAGGTATTCCTTGCCGTGCTCCGAGATATGGCGCTTGCGGCCCGCCTCGTCGTTGCCCAGCAACAGGTTGAACATGGTCTCCATCTTGGTGACGTCCTCGGGCTCCACCTTGATCAGACGGCGCGTCTCGGGGTTCATGGTGGTGAGCCACATCATGTCCGGATCGTTCTCACCAAGACCCTTGGAGCGGTTGATGGAGCACTTCTGGTCGCCGATCTCCTTGAGGATGCCGTTCTTCTCGAGCTCGGTGTAGGCAAAGTAGGTCTTCTCTTTGCAGTTGATCTCGTAGAGCGGCGATTCGGCGATATACACATAACCTTCGTCGATAAGCGTGGGCACCAGGCGGTAGAGCATGGTGAGCACGAGCGTGCGGATGTGATAGCCGTCGACGTCGGCGTCCGTACAGATGATGACCTTGTTCCAGTTGAGGTTGTCCAGGTCAAAGGCACCAAGGTTCTTGATGCGCTTGTCCTTGATCTCCACGCCGCAGCCCAGCACGCGCATAAGGTCCATGATGATGTCGGACTTAAAGATGCGCGGGTAGTCCTCCTTTAGGCAGTTGAGGATCTTGCCGCGGACGGGCATAACGCCCTGGAACTCGGCGTCGCGCGACGTTCGGATGGCGCCAGCTGCCGAGTCGCCCTCTACGATGTAGATCTCGCGACGGTCCTTGTCTTTGGAGCGGCAGTCGATGAACTTCTGCACGCGGTTGGCCATGTCGGTCTTCTGTTGCAGATTGGTCTTGATGCTCTGGCGCGTCTTCTCGGCGTTCTCGCGCGAGCGCTTGTTGATGAGCACCTGCTCCATGATCTTGTTGGCGGCGTCTTTGTTCTCGATCAGATAGGTCGAGAGGCGCTCCTTAAAGAATGCCGTCATCGCCTGCTGGATAAAGCGGTTATTGATGGCCTTCTTAGTCTGGTTTTCGTAGGACGTCTGGGTGGAGAAGCAGTTGGTCACCAGCACCAGACAGTCCTGGACGTCCTGCCACTTAATGCCGCTCTCGTTTTTGTTGTACTTGCCCTGTTGCTTGATGTAGGCATCGATGGCGCTGGTCAGAGCACTACGGGCGGCCTTTTCGGGCGAACCGCCGTTCTCGAGCCATGACGAGTTGTGGTAGTACTCCTGCATCATGAAGGTGCGCGAGAAGCACATGCACGCGGTGATCTTGACGTTGTAGTCGGGCAGGTCCTCGCGGTCGCGACCGCGGCGGTCGGCCTCGATAAAGAAGGGCTCGGTGAGGTAGTCGGCACCGACCTTCTCGAGCACATAGTCCTCGATGCCCTTGGGGTAGCAAAAGTCCTCTTCGGAAAACTCGCCATCGTCGCCCTCGATGCGCAGGCGGAAGGTAACGTTGGCGTTGACCACGGCCTGGCGGCGCATGGTCTCGCGATACCAATCGTGGGGGATGCTGATGGAGGTGAAGACCTCAAGATCGGGGCGCCACTTGATGGTGGTGCCGGTGCGGTTCTCGTCGCTGGGCTCAATCTCGAGCGCCTTCTTTTTGGCGCCGACGACCTTACCCTTCTTAAAGTGCAGAGAGTATTTGTTACCGTCACGCCAAACCGTGACGTCCATGTACTCAGAAGCGTACTGGGTCGCGCAGGAGCCCAGACCGTTGGTGCCGAGCGAGAAGTCGTAGTCGCCGCCCTGGTTGTTGTTGTATTTGCCGCCGGCGTAGAGCTCGCAAAAGACGAGTTCCCAGTTAAAGCGCTTCTCGGAAGGGTTCCAGTCGAGCGGGCAGCCGCGGCCGTTGTCCTCTACCTGGATAGAGCCATCGCGAAAGGCGGTGAGGGTGATGAGCTTGCCGTAGCCCTGGCGTGCTTCGTCAACGGCGTTGGACAGGATCTCGAAGGCGGCATGCGCGCAACCATCGAGTCCGTCCGAGCCAAAGATGACGGCGGGGCGCAGGCGTACGCGCTCCTCGTCCTTGAGCTGGCGGATACTGTCGTTACCATAGTTTGCGGTGTTTTTTGCCATACTCGCTCTCTCGGTGCTTCTTTTGCTGCGTTTAAGTCATATAGATAGTCAAGGTAGCATAGCCCAGGCCGTGGGCGATTCCAACCAACACGAATTCCATCGAACAATAGTTCGATTAGATAATGGATGCTTGGGATGCGGGTGGGGTCTGTCCTATTCAAACATCTGCGGCAGGTCGATGAAGACGGTTCGATCGCTTTCGTCAGCTTCGAAGCCCGAACGGGAGAAGAATCCGTAGCGATGGCATTTGAGCCCCGTTGCCTCGACTTGGGTGATTTCCTCGTCGACCATTTTTTGCGTGACGGGGGATTTGCGGAACTTTGCTTCGTAGAATGCGTAGCCCTCGGGGTCTTGCGTTACCACATCGAATTCGCCGCTCGTTTTGTTTGCGGGATCGTCGTACCAGTACTTGCCTATGGCATCGAAAGCCGGTTCGATCTTGCCAGTCCTGTTTTGCCGTACGAGGTATTGACGGCAGATCTCCTCGAACATATGTGGAGTGTAGTTTTCCTCGAAGTCTTGGGAGACGTGACGATCATAGAAGACTTCCGGGTCGAGCAGCTGACGCGCAGAAGCATTGCGGAAGACGTAGCGATAGTAAAAGAGCGAAAGTGGGTCCACCACAAAGTAGCCAGACTTGCGCTTATTCGTAGGGTCGTTGATGGGTGCACGCTTTTGGACGATTTCGAGTGACATGAGCTTGTCGAGTACGTCTGCCATGGCCGGACCGCTCGAGACGTGCGACTGTGCCAGCACGTCCCCCCAACGGGAGTAACCTTGTGCGAGAGCCCCGAAAACTTCGTTGGCGTTGGTCATCTTCGAGATCTCGGCGTTGAGATAGGACGGTACTTCGCTTTCTAAGCGGGCGCCAGGTTCTGTGACGAGCTCGATGATATTGTCGCGTACGCTTTGGGACTGATCGATGAGGCGATTGTAAAAGGGGATGCCGCCAAAAACGCTATAGAGCCGCACCTTGTCCTCGGGTGAGAACGCGGGATAGAACTTTGCAGCGTCAAAGTAATCCATGGGCTTAAGCTCAAGCGCGAGATCAATTCGCCCGTAGAGGGGGCTTTCATGCTCGATGAGAGATTTCATAATCTCAACATAGGAGCCGCACAGGACAATGTTTAAACGTGAGTCTTCCCTGTGAGCGTCGATTGAGGTCTGGAGAATGCTGTCTAAGCCTTTAACCGCATCTCTCAAGTAGGGGTATTCGTCGAGAACGAGGGTAATGTTCTTGTCTTTGGCTTGGGCAAACAGAAATTCGATGAGCTCGCGGATGCCCGTGAAGGCGAGCGGAGGAAAGCTTAGCGCTTCAGCAGCAAGGGCGGACAGACTCTCGAGGTTGTCTGCCTCGGAGGTTTGGCGGCACTCGTAATAGATCGTTGCGACGTCCGATAAATCGGTTAGCGCCTGCTTGATGAGCTCACTTTTGCCGACGCGACGCCTTCCGTAAATGAGAACATTGCGCTGCTCGGGCGCATTGAGTGTTTTCTTAATACGGGCGAGTTCAAGCTCCCTGCCAATGAATTCCACTTACTCGGTTCCTTCCGACTCGGTTTTGTCCGAGTTAATTGTATCGCATGAACAAGTTTATGCTCGAGTTTACTCGGACAAAACCGAGTCGGTTCTGTCCGAGTAAGTTTGAATAGCGAATCGAAATTGTTATGTCCACATGGCGATGGCGAACATGGTTTCCATAAGCGCCGCGTTCGCGCTTGTTATTGCCGCAATGCGCTGTGTCGCTGAGGCGCAGATCGTACCGCTCGAAAGCGTCTTTTGGTTGGCGAACCTGGCCACGGGCGTGTTCTGCGGTGCGACGATTTTCGCGGCCACGTTTGCTGTCCTGTGTGCAACGTTTTTCACGGCGAAAAGACGCCGTGCCAAGCTCGAGGCAGAACTCGACTCCTCAGACGACATCTAATGCGCAATGGGCCGGCTCTGGGTATCCAGAACCAGCCCATTTTGATGTTCGATTAGCCGAGTCGGCGCCTCTCACAAAAGTAAGTAGGAGCTAGCGAGGCCTATCCGAATTGACCTCATTGGCGGTGTCTTTTTCGAGCGCCGTGCGGCGGGCGCTGTAGGCGACAAGGCCGGCACCAACTGCGGCGAGCGCTGCTGCGGCTGCGGTTAGGGGGACGTTGCTGTCGCCCGTGCCCGCAAGCGCGCCCACTTTTCCGGAGCGCTTGTTATTGCCGTGGTCCTTGCCACTGCCGGAGCTGCTTCCGCCGGAGCCGCCGCCCTTGTCAGTACCGCCGCCACTCGAGCCACCATCGCCGTCTACTGTCATCGGGGCGTCGTGAAGTCCTGTCGTATCCGCGCTGTCGCATACGCCGACCTGCACTTCCGAGCGTTCGCATGCCGCGTCGGACACATGAAGCTCGTGCAGAACGGCACCCAGCGCCGAGTTTGCGTCCGGTCGGATCTCCTCGAGCGTTACGGGATCGAGCGCCACCAGATTACGCGCCTTCGCATACAGCGTGACGCGCTTGCCCACTTCGTCGCTCCAGCTCTCGGGGATGGCGAAGCTCATGCGGAACTGTGCCGTGCAACCCGGTGCCAGCACGGCGTTGCCGTTGTCGGCTACCAGCGGGTGCGTTGCAAAACGTGCGCCCAGCGTCTCGAGTGCGTACTTCGCGTGTGCCATGTCGTTGGCCGAAGCGTCCTCGGCAAGCTCCGGATCGTAGATCGATGCCATACGTGCGTTCACTCCGAATCCGATGGATGCGCTGGAGAACGGCTGGCTGGAGCCCTCTCGGTACAGATCGATTGTGCCGGCAGTCAGCAAAGTGTTGCCGTCGTTTCGCACCGTGACCATGAAGGATTCGCCTGCTGCTCCGGGCACCACCGCGCCCGAGGTGGCGACCGCGCCCGTCGGAGTGGCACACGCCACCAAGGGCACTTCGATGCCGTGCAGCTCTGCCTCGCTCTTCTCCGCGCTCACAATGTGCGTGGCGAGCGCGGAGAGCATGCCTCCCGACGTCAAAAATGTCGTTATCTGATCGATGGGATGGTCCAGCTCGCACATCACGAACGGCTTCGTGAACAGATCGCCTGCCAAGGTGCTGGCGAAGATGCGGAAGTGCTTGCCCATCACTGCTACCGGGTTGCCTTCTTCGTCGTAGGTTTGCCCCACCTTGCCATCGGTGTTCTCTACATAGAGCGCGCACCTGCCGTTGTTGCTTATGCTAAACGATGCCGGGCCACAGCCTGCGGCACCCACGGGCTGCGTTGCAAATGCCGATGCGCCTCGCGTCCAAGTAATATGCTGCAGCTGCTCGTTGACGGTGGCCAAAAAGCCCGAATGTTGTGGCCACGGCACCGCATGGGGCACCGTGGCGTCTGGTGGCATAACGCCCCAGCCCGCAATGGACTGGCCGATCACGGCGTACGATGCGCAGCCGCAACCGTCTGCGGTCTCGTACGCAACGGGCACCACCATTTTGCCGTTGATATTCTCGGGCTCGCTCAGCTCGATACTCGACGGTGCCTGCGGAAAGCGAAGAACTTGGCGGAACGTCAGGCTGTCGCCCAAATCATCTGACCACAGGGTAAAGCATTCCAGCGCAACCTCGGCCTCGCTGCCGAGCGCCTTCTCTGCGGTGGTTCCGCGGCGGTGGAGGTAGGCACCCGACAGGCGTCCGTCGACCAGCGTCTTGCCTACCGTGATGCGCGGGCACTGCAGGCAATGGTAGCCATCCTCCTGCAGGCGGCCGCGCGAGATGCTGCGCCACGACGTGTGCGATATCACTCGAACTCCGTCGTTGCTTATGCGCAGGCGCACAACGGACAGTATGCCGGATGTGCTCGCCGTATCGAAAAGGGTGTTGTCGCCGGCGGGGCGCTCGCCCGAGACCAGCAGCACGTAGGCGTCCTGGTTTCCTCTTCCGTCCGTATATTCCACCACGTCGAAGTCGTAATCGAATATGCCGTCGCGCTCCACGTCGCCCTCGCCAAACCCAAGGGGAAAGTCCACGGGCGTGGGAGCGGACCACGTGCCGTTTGCCTTTGTGTGCACCACCAGGCGCGAGCGGCCATTGTCGCCGTAGCGCACCGAGGCGATACGGAACAGGCATTCTACGCCGGCAATCATCGTTAGCTTCATGTGGGCTTCGCTGAGCACGCCGGAAAACAGCACGTTGTCGCTCGAGGGTTTTATGCCGCCACGCTCGTCCTCCGACACGCCGGCAGAATTGGCGTTCGGGTCCGCAACGGCGTTCGTTGACTGACCGATGTAGGTGTACTCATACATCGGTGCGGCATTTTCGTCGTTCTCCATCAGCGCATGGACGAAATGTTCGACCTGTCCCGTGTCGTCGCTCTCCGCGTTCGCCTCGAGCTCAATGCGCGTGACCGCTTGATCCCAATCACGTACGGTAGGCGCGATGTTTATCGCGGCGGCTGCAACCTCGGCGCGTGCGAGCAGCTCGGAATTGGTGACGATGGTGGCCGACGCGATAAACTGCGGCACGCCACCTGCCTCGGTGTTGCCGGGCGTGCCGAAGCAGGCATCCAGCGTGTAAGGCGTATCTCCACCCAATGCCAGCTCAGAGCGTTGGAGCACATACTGGCCGCCATTGTTCACCGACATATTCCACGAATCGATGAGTGTGGGCCACGACCCCGACCAAGCCTTGGTGGTCCACTTGAACATTACGAACTGGAGTATCACATCGACATCGACGTCTGCACCTACGCGCAGCCGCGGAAGCTGGTGTCCATCTGCCTTCTCGTACCCAATGAACAGTGTGAGGGATGCGGCGCCACGCACAGCGGACGAAGCGACGCCTGCAATGCCGGCTCCAAAGGTGACGGCAAGTCCGATCTGGATGGTGAACGAGCCCGACGTGTTGGAATAGTCGAGCGAAATGTTCTTGAAAAACGCCGCGCCGCTGCCGTGCGTGTGGGCGCCCACGGCGAGCGCCAGTTTTGCCAGCACCCAGGGGTTGACGTTTAGGAAAAACGGCACCGGTCCTAGGGTAAACTGCTCGGTCCAATTGAGGTCGGTTCTTACCTGGACGAGGGCCTTAATGTTGCCGTATGCGGGGTCGTTGTTGTCACCCCAGGTTTTGCCCACCCAATCGTAGGCGAGCGAGCCGTACAGCTGTGTGGCGATATCCATCGTGAACAGCGGCGTGCAATGGTGGCGAAGGAGCTTGGTGTTTCTTGGATCGGTGCCCGAACCGGCACTCATACTTTTGTACTGATTCCACTTCCCCTCCATTTCGTCGAGGTAGCGGTTTGCCTGCTTGGCGCCCGACTCGCGCGGTGACTTCTTCCAGTACTCCGGATCCGGATTGCCCGAATCGTTCATATAGCTGGCTGGTTTGTATCCTCCGCCAAACAGCACGTATCCAGCAAACGAGAAATCGAAGAGGATCGGAAATGTGGGCATCCAGCACGTGAACTTATTACCACCGATGCCGGGAAACGATGCGGGGAAATCAAACGGAGTGATCTCTTGGTCCATAGTGGTGGGGACGATAGTGGTCGATCCGGATTCCGCCTTTGCCGCCGGCGCGGTAACAACGGCCATGGGGGAGGAGAGCGTGTAGGTTTTGCCCTGGTAGTCGAGGACAAAGCGCAGCTTGCATCCTTCTTCCAGAAGGCTCGACGTTGCATCGAGGAACTTGTCTTCGAGTGTGAACGTCGCCAGACTATCTGCGCCCGATGCGCTGGCCTTGATCTGACCAATCTGCGTGACGGTTTCGGTTGAGCTGCCCGCAGCGGGCATCACTTTATTGATATGCAATGTTGCCTGCCCGCCCTGCGGCAGATGAGCCTGCACGGTAAAAGCGTGCGTGTCGGGCTGGTCGTTTGCTGCTTCGTCCGCTGGCATTGCCATAAACGTGGCGTCGGCGTACTGGATGTCCCATTCGTCGAACGTGAGCTGGCGGAAGTACGGCTCGCCGTCGGAAAGCGGACGTGTGGGTGCGGTTATGGCGGTGCCGCCCTGGATACGCGCAAGGGGAATCTCGACATCACGGTAGCCCGCCATGCTAATGGAGATGCCGCCGTTAAAGTCGTACGCGTCAAGGAGCGTTGCCTCGTCCACGTAGCCTTCCGAAAGAGGGGCGACCTCAAAGATGGCCGTGCCTTCGTCATCGGTCGTGGCGGTTAGCTGCTTGCCTACGGCATAGCGCGATGTGAGCGTGACCTGGGCACCTGCGATGGGCGTATTCTTGTTGGCGACGTCGACCACGACCACACCAAACATGGTGCGCGAGAGAACGAGCACCTTGAAGGGGTCTTCTTCGTCGGCATAGGCCGCGGTGGGCGCGAACGGCAGCAGGAAGGCATTTTCGCTTCCCGGCACGCGAGGCAACATAATGCTCGCCAGCGAGGACGCTCCAGCAACAAGTAACGAACGGCGATCAAGCATCTTGGGCTCCCATCCCGCAAATATCGGTGGAAATAATCCAATTTTGCGAGAAGACGCTTCGTGGCGGTAGTGCCGTTCAAGGGTCAAAATGTCCAAATTGATCGAGAGAAGCGCCGGGTTCCGGAACGCGTTCGATGCGCTTGGCAGCCCGGTCGCTAACGCAACATGTGCGCGACCAGCTCGGCGCGTGTGCCGATGCCAAGCTTTGCGTATACGCCGGATAGGCGGTTTTTGACGGTGCCCGGCGATACTCCCATATGGCGTGCGATTTCAGCGTTGGTCCATCCGCGGCAGGCGAGCATGGCCATGGTGAACTCTGTGGTTGTTAAATCGTCGGCAACGTCCTCGCCCGAATCGGGGTTGTGGATGCGCCGCCAGCCGTAGCTGAAGTGGTACGTGATCTCGATGATGCGTGCGAAGTCGTCAGGGTATTGCGTTTTTAGGCATGCCTCGATGAGCCCCTGCAAAAGGCCGTGGTGCTCGCCGATGAGCTCGATAAGGCCGTCGGGACGCGCAATGTTCCAAGCAGCTCCGAAATGCGTCCTTGCGGCGTCGACGTCTTTGAGACTCATGCAGGCCATGGAAGCTGCCAGGTGCAGGAACAGCTCCGAGATGGGATAGCTACCCTGTTTCATGATCAGGGCGTTTTCCGCCATGCCCAGACTGCGGCCATATTCGCCGCGCAGGTACAGGGCATGCGCCATCACGTAGCTGGCGAACAGTCGCAGGCCTTCGGGCAGATGCGCCGCAAGCGGATAAAACTCTTCGGCAGAATACGGGGAAGGCAAGTGCAGCAGGACGCTCGCGGCCGAGGCGAACAGGATATGCGTGGCGTGGACGGCGGGTGATTCCTCGTCGGCCGGCGTATCGAGGATGCCAGCAAGGCAACGGCGGGCATCGGCGATACGGTTGAGCGACAGACTGGCATATCCGCAGATAAAGCATGCGGAATAGCGCAGTGCGGGGTCGGTGGCGTCAAGATAGGGGCGTGCTGTCTTGGCGGCGAGTGCGGCCTGTCCGCGAAAGTACAGCGCTTCCGCCGTGGCGATGGTGCGTGAATCGGGGTCGGAAATGCCTGCAACCGCAGCGTCAATCTGCCCCGGCACAAAGGCGGTGCACATCAACGGCATGGGAATGAGCGGGTAACCATCGCAGTCCATCTTCCATCTCCCATCAGGTGGCAACAATAGCAGCAATTGTACTCCTGTTGCTCGGGACTGGAATTTGTGGGTATCGCCTACGATTATGCCGAACGTATAAAGGAAGAGTCTATTGGCGATGCTCTTAAGGTGGTTGTCGAGGCATGGCTGACCTTGGCATAAGGAAAAACTGCCGCCCCTGCAAAAAGCTCTGCCGAAGCGATGGGAAACGAACCTCGCTCTGCATATAATGAGGTCATATGACAGCGCGTTTGCATATGTGCGGCGCGTTCCATCGACCCGAAAAGGAGCCCTGCATGGATCCCAACAAGCGTCCCGACGATATGGTGCGTATCACCACTCCCGAACTTGCTCAGGCGTTCATCGACGAGCAGGTCACCGCAATCCGCGAGCAGATCGGTGACAAGAAGGTTCTGCTGTGGCCCTTTCTGGCGGCGTCGACAGCTCTGTTGTCGCGGCGCTGCTGATCAAGGCCATCGGCAAGCAGCTTATCTGCGTGCATGTGAACCATGGACTCATGCGCAAGGGCGAGAGCGAGCAGGTCATCGACGTGTTCCAGAATCAGATGGACGCCAACCTGGTCTATGTTGACGCGACTGATCGCTTCCTGGATAAGCTCGTGGACGTCGAGGAGCCCGAGGCCAAGCGTAAGATTATCGGCGCCGAGTTCATTCGCGTGTTCGAGGAGGAGGCCCGCAAGGTCGGTGACGAGGTCAGTTTCCTCGCCCAGGGCACCATCTATCCCGACATCCTGGAGTCCCAGGATGGCGTGAAGGCTCACCACAACGTGGGCGGCCTGCCCGAGGATCTGCAATTTGAGCTTTGCGAGCCCGTTAAGCTGCTGTACAAGGACGAGGTGCGCGTCGTGGGCCGCGAGCTCGGCCTGCCCGAGAACATGGTTGAGCGTCAACCGTTCCCCGGCCCCGGCTTGGGCGTTCGCTGCCTTGGCGCCATCACCCGCGACCGTCTTGAGGCGCTGCGCGAAGCCGACGCCATCGTGCGCGAGGAGATTGACAAGGCAGGTCTGACAATCTGGCAGTATTTTGCCGTCGTGCCCGACTTCCGCGCCACCGGCGTGCGCGAGGGTAAGCGCGCCTACGACTGGCCCTGCATCATCCGCTGCATCAACACCGTCGACGTCATGACCGCCGAGGTGCCTGAGCTCGACTGGGCGCTGCTCAAGCGCATTACCGCTCGCGTGACCGCCGAGGTCCCCGGTATTTGCCGCGTTTGCTACGACCTCACGCCGAAGCCCGTTGGCACGGTCGAGTGGGAGTAAGCTAACTCAGCTGGTAGGCGACGAGAACTAGCAGATGTGACAAAGGGACAGTCCCTTTGTCACATCCTCGATATTATGTGCGGGATGGTACGCCACGCGGCGTGCCATCCCGTTCGTTATTTTAATGAGCCGAGTGCGCGAGTGGGAAGAGTCACGAGCATGGTCGTTCCGCGCTCCGAGCTCTCTTCGACCTCGATGGAGCCGCCGTGGAGTGCGGCAATCTCCCAGACCAGTGCAAGCCCCAGCCCCACGCCGCCATATGCCCTGCTGCGCGATTTGTCGACGCGAAAGAAGGGCTGAAAGATGCTCGTCTGGTATTGCTCGGGAATGCCCGGTCCCTGGTCGCGCACGCGTAGCAGCACGCGGTCGCCTTCGGCGCAGGCGTTGATTTGCACGGTCGAGTTGGGCGCGCTATAGCGTATGGCGTTTTCGGTCAAGTTGAACAGCAACCGATAGATCAGCGTGTCGCTGCCGATCGTTTGCGCGTCGCCCTCACTTGTAAGCGTGATGTCTTTTTGCTCGGCAAGGGGTGCCAGGTCCGTGAGCACTTCTTCGATCATCGGCGCTAGGTCAATCACATCGTTGCAAGGGACACTGCGCAGCTCGCTCATCTCGAGCAGGGTCTTTGTCATGTGCGTCATTCGCTCGGTCTGCTCCTGCAGCAGCCCGAGCAGGCTCGCTGTATCGGCGTCGACGTCGGGGTGCTCGGCGCAAAACAGCTCAACCTGGGCCTGCATGAGCGCAAGCGGCGTGCGCAGTTCGTGCGCCGCATTGCCCGTAAACTGTCTTTGTGCGGAAAATCCCTCGTCAAGGCGGGTAATCATGTCGTTAAACGACGCGCTGCAGCGCCTGAGTTCAGAGGGCACGTCCTCGCTGATTTTTGTGTCGGCGAGGTTGTCGGGCCGCACGCTCTCGACTTGCGTCGCAAAGAAGCGCAACGGCCGCAGCGCATGTCCGCTCACAAAGTAGGCCAGCACGCCACCGAGCAGCGTCACCGCCGCGGTTATGCACCAGCTCGTCGCGCTAAACGATGCTTGGGCGTCACTCACGACGATGGTCAGCTCGTCATCGAGCTCTTTGCTTGCCGGGTCAAATGAGCTGGGCGATGCGGTCTCCACCTTGCTGTGCGCCGACGCTTCTGCACCAATCGAGTCCATGTAGCGCATGCCGGAGTAACCAACCAGACAATTCATAAGTACGCAGGTCGAACATACCAGCAGGGCCGTCATTAACGTGATGCGCCACTGCAGCGACAGCCGCTTCATTTGCCGCCCTCCATAACGTAGCCTTCGCCGATTCGGTTGCGGATGGGGTCGTGCCCCAACGCACCGCGCAGCTTTTTTCGCAGCGACGAGATATGCACGCGGGTCGCGTTGCTAAAGCTGTTGACGCTGCTGTCCCATACATGCTCGATAAGCTCTTCCTGGCTCACCGGCCGCCCCTGGTTAAGCATCAGGTATTCCAAGATGCCGGTCTCCTTGCGCGTGAGGGATAGAACCTCGTCGCCTACGGAGGCGGCGCGTGCTTTAGTGTCAAAGTTCAGCGGTCCGCAGGTCAGGACGACATCGCTTTGCATAAAGCGTCTGAGCGTGAGGCTGCGTATGCGTGCCGCCAGCTCCTCAAGATGGAACGGCTTGGTGAGGTAGTCGTTGGCGCCCGCATCGAGCCCCGCTACCTTGTCGGAGACCTCGCCACGTGCCGAGAGCACGAGCACCTTGGTCTCGCAATCAGTTGTTCTGAGTTGCCTGAGCACGGTCATGCCGTCGACATGGGGGAGATTGAGGTCGAGCACGACAAGATCAAATGTCTCGACATCGAGCAGATCGAGGGCTTGCTGCCCGTCGTAGCAGCAGTCGACGCTATAGGCCAAGTTGCGCAGGCTGCGTGCGATCGCATCGCACAGCGCCCGCTCGTCCTCGACGACCAAGATGCGCATAACGTTCTCCTTGCATAGTCATTCACGCTTAACACGGATTTTATAGTCGGTATGGTCCAATGGGTCGCGAAACGAAAGGAGTGGTCAGATTGTTCAAAGCGATTAAGCCTGTGGCGCAGGTGGCTTTGTTGATCGTTGGGATAGCCATGGTTGGCTTTGGAATTATGCGCGGCGAGGCAGATGCCGTGCTGGCAAAGGCAATCAGGCTGTGCTTGGAGTGTATCGGAATTGGATAAAAGAAAAAACACCGCATCGCATCTTTTAGCGCGATTTCGTGGATTGATTCAGGCGGCGGCGACGCTTGCGACCAATATTCACCTGCCTAACTTTGCCAAGGGAGGCATCTACCAGGGAGCGGGCAAAGCCGTCTGCGTGCCGGGCCTCAACTGCTACTCGTGTCCGGCGGCCTCGGGTGCGTGCCCCATCGGGTCGTTTCAGTCGGTGGTGGGCTCGTCTAAGTTCAGCTTTTCGTATTACGTCACCGGAACGCTCATTTTGATCGGCGTGCTGCTGGGGCGTTTTGTATGCGGCTTTTTGTGCCCGTTTGGATGGCTGCAAGAGCTTCTGCATAAGATTCCCAGCAAAAAGCTCTCCACGAAAAAGCTCAAGCCGCTCACGTACATCAAGTATGCCGTGCTGCTGTTTGCCGTGGTGCTGCTGCCCGTCTTGGTTGTCAACGATGTGGGTATGGGCGACCCGTTCTTTTGCAAGTACATCTGCCCGCAGGGCGTGCTCGAGGGCGCGATTCCGCTGTCCATCATGAACACGGGAATCCGCTCCGCGCTGGGAAAGCTCTTTACCTGGAAGCTCGCGATCCTCATTGTGGTTGCGGTGCTGAGCGTGCTGTTCTACCGCCCCTTCTGTAAATGGATTTGCCCCCTCGGCGCATTTTATGCACTCATGAACAAGGTGTCGTTGCTGGGGATTCGGGTCGATCATTGTAAATGCGTCTCGTGCGGCAAGTGCGCCAAGGTGTGCCAGATGGACGTGGACGTTACGCGTACGCCCGACCATGCCGAGTGCATTCGTTGCGGCAAATGCGTGGGCGCGTGCCCCGTCGATGCTATTAGCTTTCGCTACGGGCTGGGTGTGACGGGCGACAAACTCGCGCAGTCCACGCAAGCCTGCGAAAACAAATAGGTACCTATATAAGTTTCGATATAAACGGAGGAACCATGAAACTGTCAAAAATTGCGGCTCTGTTGATGCTGCCCGTGCTGGCGCTGACTCTCGCGGCGTGCTCTGCCCCCAAGGGCGACGCGAAGGATGCCACGAGCGGCGATGCGCAGATTGCCGAGCTTGTGGCACAAAAGCCGTCGAGCGCCGAGGAGGCGGCCAAGCTGTACCAGCAGCTGCTGCAAAAGGAAAACGAGATCTTTGCGAGCGATAACGCCCTATGGGAAAAGGTGTTCCTTGCGGCCAACAAAGACACTCCCATGATTGAGGACGGCAAGAACTACGGTGACTTCTTGCTCGATACCATCGAGGGCGCCAAGGATCAGTTTGCGGCTGACGAGCTTAAGACGCTTAAGGCCGGCGCGCAGCAGGTCAAGGAGATCGAGGACAAGCTCATGGCGCTGGAGAAGGAGTTCCCCGGATGTGGCAGCACGCCCGGCGAGGGAGAGAGCGTCGATGCCTCGACCGCGGGCATGACCAACGGCGAGAGCGGGGAGACGAAGTTCCCCAGCTTTAAGGGCAAGGACTTGGACGGCAACGATGTAAACAGCGACGAGCTGTTCTCCAAGAACAAGGTCACCGTCATGAACTTCTGGTTTACCACCTGCAAGCCGTGCGTGGGAGAGCTGGGCGATCTGGAGAAGCTCAACAAGGAGCTTGCCGAGAAGGGCGGCCAGGTCGTGGGCGTTAATTCCTTTACGCTCGATGGCAATAAAGACGAGGTGGCTGATGCCAAGGACGTGCTTTCCAAGAAGGGCGTGACGTATAAGAACATCTGGTTTAAGTCGGACAGCGAGGCCGGAAAGTTCACCTCCAACCTGTACTCGTTCCCGACCACCTACGTGATCGACCAGAACGGTAACATTGTGGGAGAGCCGATCATGGGCGGCATCAACTCCGCTGAGCAGCGCGAGGCGCTCAACAAACTGATCGATCAGGCACTCGCGAAGAGCGAACAGTAAGTCTGTGGGACAGACAACTGAAGGGGAGTCGCTGGAAACAGCGACTCTTTTTTCTGCTTCGGGGTAGCATCATGGGTATACGTCGAAAGGGCACGCAGCTTTTCGTGCATTGCCTGAGCGGTGCGCGAAGCAACCAAGCTGTGAGTTTTCTTAAGCGTTCTGGGTATGGCAGTGTCAAGAATATCGGCGGCATAAGCGGCTACACGGGAAAGGTGGTGCGTTAGCTATGAAGGTGGTTATCGTTGGAGGCGTCGCGGGCGGCGCATCGGCGGCGGCACGTTTGCGCAGACTCGACGAGCAGGCCCAAATTGTCATCTTTGAGCGCACGGGTTTTGTATCGTATGCCAATTGTGGGCTTCCGTACTACATTGGCGGCGTGATAGAAGAAGAGAGCGCATTGACGCTGCAGTCTCCCAAGGGCTTTTGGGATCGCTTTCGCATTGCGGTCAAGACGAGTCACGAGGTGTTTGCCATCCATCCCGATTCGCATACGGTCGAGGTTCGCAATATGCTGACGGGCGCGGAATTTGTCGAGACGTATGACAAGCTCATCCTGTCGCCGGGTGCAAAGCCGATTCGCCCTGCGTTGCCGGGCATCGACTCGGATAAAATCTTTAGCCTACGCACCGTTGAGGACACGCTGCGTATTCACAGCTATGTTCGAGAGCGGCGACCGAGCAGTGCCGTCGTGATCGGCGGCGGCTTCATTGGCGTCGAGACGGCGGAGAATCTGTGTGAGCTGGGGCTCCAGGTGACCCTTCTGCAGCGTCCCGTCCAGCTTATGAACAACCTGGATTACGACATGGCGACCCTTTTGCATACCGAGGTGCGTGAGCACGGTATCGATCTGCGCCTCAAGGCCGATGTGACAGGTTTTGAGGAAGTTGATGGCCGCGTTGTCACCCATGTTGCGGGCGATGACCCTATCGGAGCCGATATGGTGCTGCTTGCCATTGGCGTGGCACCTGAGAGCCATCTGGCGCAAGAGGCGGGGCTCGAACTGGGCATCAAGGGGGCTATTGTGGTCAACGACCGCATGGAGACCTCTGCTGCCGACGTGTATGCCGTGGGCGATGCCGTGCAGGTCACGCATCAGGTGACCGGCGAGGACGCGGTCATTTCGCTCGCCGGCCCCGCCAACAAGCAGGGGCGTGTCGTCGCCGATGTCATAGCCGGCATGGACAGCTGCTACCGCGGATCGTTGGGCTCATCGGTTATCAAGGTATTCGACTTGACGGCGGCAAGCACGGGACTATCCGAAAAGGCAGCACGCGCGGCGGGAATTGACTGCGACAGCGTGGTCCTGTCGCCCGGTTCGCATGCGGGTTATTATCCGGGTGCAACGCCCATGACCATGAAGGTTGTCTTCGAGAAGCAGGGATTGCGCCTGCTGGGTGCGCAAATCGTGGGCATCGATGGTGTGGACAAGCGTATCGACGTTCTGGCGACTGCCATCCAGGCAGGCATGCGCGGCGATAGGCTTAAGGATTTGGACCTAGCATACGCGCCGCCGTATTCATCGGCGAAGGATCCCGTCAATATGGCGGGCTTTATGATCGAGAACCTCAATCGCGGCATACTGGCGCAGTGGCATTGGGAGGATGAGCCCAACTTGCCACGCGATGGTAGCGTGCAGCTGCTCGATGTTCGTACGGAAGGGGAGTATGAGCGCGGGCATATCGATGGTTTCGTAAACATTCCCGTCGATGATCTGCGCAATCGCCTGGGCGAGCTCGACCGGGCCAAGCCGGTCTACGTGATTTGCCAGAGCGGCATTCGCAGCTACATTGCTTGCCGCATTTTGGCGCAGCATGGCTTTGAGTGCTTTAACTTCTCGGGCGGCTATCGCTTCTTTGCAGCCGTGACTGAGGCTCGCCGCGGCAGCGCTAACGTTATGCCGTGCGGGTTCGAAAAGTAGCGCGCATTGGAATGTGACAAAGTGACAGCCTCTTTGTCGCATCGGGGATGTTATATGCGGGACGGTGCGCCACGTGGCGTGCCGTCCCGTTCGTTTTTGGGGCAGTACGTTACATTTCTCACTGGAGCAGGCCAAAAATGAGGATAGAGTAGGACAAACGCGCCGAACGTGAACGGCGGGGGAGCGGGCGAGCGCGCCCGCGCGAGAGAGGTTGCCGTCCATGCTGGATCTCAGAGTTATTTGCAAAAGGTACGTTACGCAGTCGTTTACGCAGGTAGCGCTCGACAGCGTAAGCCTGTCTTTTCGCGATAACGAGTTCGTAGCCATTCTGGGTCCCTCGGGTTCGGGTAAAACTACGATGCTCAACGTCATCGGTGGACTCGATCATTTCGATTCGGGCGATCTGCTGATCGACGGCATCTCGACCAAGGACTTCAACGACCGCGATTGGGATGCCTATCGCAATAATCGCATCGGCTTTGTGTTCCAGAGCTATAACCTCATTCCGCATCAGAGCATTTTGGAAAACGTGGAGTTGGCGCTTACGCTCACGGGCGTGGGGCATGCCGAGCGCCGCCAACGTGCGCGCAAGGCGCTCGAGGCAGTCGGTCTGGGCGAGCACGTTGACAAGCGCCCGAGCCAGCTTTCGGGCGGGCAGATGCAGCGCGTGGCCATTGCCCGCGCCCTGATCAATGACCCCGAGATTGTGCTGGCTGACGAGCCGACCGGCGCCTTGGATTCAACGACGTCCGTCCAGGTCATGGATTTGCTCAAGGACGTTGCGCGCGACCGTCTGGTCATCATGGTCACGCACAATCCCGAGCTGGCGTACAAGTACGCCACGCGCATTGTCAACCTGGCGGACGGCAAGGTCACCGACGATTCAGATCCCTTTGATGCTGCCGAGGCCGCGCGTCGCGAGGCCAAGCCCACGCGCAAAACCTCGATGAGCTTTGTGACGGCGCTTGGGCTTTCTGCCCGAAACCTCATGACCAAGAAGGGCCGCACGGCCATGACGGCCTTTGCAGGTTCGATTGGCATTATCGGCATTGCGGCGATCCTGGCGCTCTCCAACGGCGTAAACGACTACATCAAAAAGGTCGAGGAGGACACGCTCTCGAGCTACCCGCTGACGATTTCCAAACAAGATTATGACCTGTCGTCCATGATGGGCGGGCATGGGGCTACGGATGATGAGGTGTCCGAGGGCGAGGATTCATCCGACGCCACCGGTGGCAAAGATAAGGGAACCGATAAGATCCCTGTGGTCACGGCCGTAAAAGACATGTTCGCAAGCGTTAAATCTAACGATATGACGAGCTTTAAGGCATGGCTCGATGCCGGTGGCGACGGCATCGATAAAGAGGTCAATGCTATCCAGTACGGCTATGGCGTGACGCCGGTTGTCTATCGTGCGGGCAAGGGCGATGAGAAACCTGTCCGGCTGGTGCCCAACGCTATGACCGAGGCCATGAGCGGCGGCGCAAGTTCGGCGGCAACGGTGAGCATGGATTCCATGGGGACCTCGGTCTTTAACGAGATGATTGACGACCAGAGCCTGCTCGACAGCCAGTACGATGTCGTTGCCGGCCATTGGCCTACGTCTGCCAACGAGGCCGTGATGGTGCTTTCGAGCCGCGGTACGGTGGGCGACTACACCCTCTATAGCATCGGTGCGCTGGATATCGATGAGCTCAACGACCTGGTCAACAGCGCCATGACGGCCGACGGCAAGGTCGAGACGCCCAAGGCCGGCACCGACTTTACCTACGACGATGCGCTGTCCACGACGTTTAAGGTGCTGTCGCCGTCCGATGCCTATCGCAAAAACGAAGAGACCGGCATGTGGACTGACATGTCTGGCGATGCCGACTTTATGGCGGCCAAGGTTGCCGACGGTATTGACGTGCGCATTGTGGGCGTGGTGCGACCCAACGAGGCGGCAAACGCGAGCGCATTGTCCCCGGGCATTGCCTATACGCATGCGCTGACTCGCCAGCTTATGGAGCGTGCTGCCGATTCGCAGATTGTGCAGGAGCAGCTTGCCTACCCCGAGACGGATGTCTTTACGGGCAAAACCTTCGACGAGCTGCAGGGCGAAGCCAAGCAGGGCGTGGATTTGGGCAGTATGTTCAGCGTAGACGAGGCGGCACTGAAGAGCGCGTTCTCTCTCGATTCGTCTGCGCTCTCGGGTGCGGCCGGCGGCATGGACCTTTCTAGCCTTGATTTGTCCGGGCTGGATATTGACCTTTCGGGTGTTGGGCGAGACATCGACTTCGGTGACATCATGGCCAAGGCGCCGGCCCCGGATTTCTCGGGCATCTTTGACGGTCTGGAGCTCACGCCCGAGCAAATGCAGCAGGTGGGAACGCTTGCCAATCAGCTGTTTGAGGGCTTTATGCAGTCCGATCAGTTTAAGGCGCTGTCGCCCGAAGATCTTAAGGATGCGTCAAAGCTTGCTGCCGCATTCTCGGCGTATCTTGAGAATGATGCCGCGGCCCAGCAATACCTGGCTCAGCTCAGGGCACTCGGCGGCGATGCCCTGGCCGAGCGTCTGCAGCAGGTGATGGGCGACTATGTGCAAAAGCAGCTGGCTCCGTATTTGCAGCAGTCTATGGATCAGGTGATGAAGGCGGTCAGCGAGCAGATTGCGACGACGGTATCAACCCAGCTCAAGGCGGGTGCGGCAGGGCTCATGGACCAAATGGCGACGCAGATGTCTTCGAGTTTTGCCAACTTGGCGAGCGCCATGCGCGTGGATGCAAACGCCTTTGCTCGCGCTATCCACTTTAGCATGGACGCTGAGGACCTGAGTTCGCTCATGATGAGCTATGCCAAGGCGTCAAAGCTCACCTACGAAAACAATCTGGCCACGTTGGGCTATGAGGACGAGGCGGACCCCATCTCGGTCAAGATTTTCCCGCGCGACTTTGAGGCCAAGGAGCGCGTGCTCGATCACATCGATGCGTACAACAAGCAGGTCAAAGCCGCCGGCCATGATGAACAGGCGATCTCGTACACCGACTACATGGGTATCATCATGGGTTCGGTGACCGACATCGTGAACACCATCAGCTTGGTGCTCATCGCATTCGTGAGTATCAGTTTGGTGGTGAGCTCCATCATGATCGGCATCATCACCTACATCAGCGTGCTGGAGCGCAAAAAGGAGATTGGCATCCTGCGCGCGATTGGCGCGTCAAAGCGCAACGTGGCCAACGTATTTAATGCCGAGACCTTTATCGAAGGTCTCATTGCCGGCGTCTTTGCCATTGTCGTCGTGGTGGCTGTGAGCCTTCCGGTTAATGCCTGGGCGCTTGCGGCCAAGCAGGTACCCAATCTGATGAGCCTGCCCGTGCAGGATGCGCTGGTGCTTATTGCAGTTTCGGTGCTGCTGACGGTCGTTGCCGGCCTGCTGCCGGCCCGCAGCGCATCCAAGAAAGACCCTGTGGAAGCCCTACGCTCCGAATAATGTGACAAAGGGACAGTCCCTTTGTCGCATTGGGGGCCCAATTACCGTTCGGCACGTTAAGGGTCCCCGCTCCCCGCTTAACACTTGACGAAGAATCTCCATCTTTATATACCTATCGGTAGGCATATAGGTTGCATTGCCGATAGAAACGGAGTAACCATGACTCTTATCGCACCAGCCGAAAAGGACCGCCCCCGTGAGAGCGGCGCATTTGCTTGGATTGTCGTTATTGCGCTCGGTTTAATGTCTGCGGGAACAACCGGCACCTACAGCATCATTGCCGGCTCATTCATCGCTCCTGTATGTGAAGACCTGGGCTTTGACTACACTTCTTTCTCTTTCTATTTCACCGCGATTCTTCTTGGCCTTGCGCTTGGGCTTCCGCTTTTGAGTCGTTTCATTCCAAAAGTAATCGGCAAACCATGGCATATTTGCGTTGAACTCGTCCTTATTGCCGCCGGCGCCGCAATGGCGTTCTACACCGAGGTCTGGATGTTCATCGTCTCCGCCGCAGTGATCGGCATCTGCTTTTCGTTCACAACGGGTGTCTGCATGTCCGATGTCATTGACCAATGGTTCAGTAAATCGTCTGGTCTTGCCATCGGCCTTGCGTGGGGCGTTAATTCTCTCTGCACGCTGCTATTGAGTCCTGTCATTACACTGGTCATCGAGCAGCAAGGCTGGCGTACGGGTTACATCGTACTTGCGGCCGTTTCTGCAGCCATGATATTGCCCACAAGCGCATTTATCATTCGCCTTAAGCCTTCTGATCGCAATATGCTTCCGTACGGAGAGACTACCTCCGAAACCCATGAGAGCTACAGCGCCGATGAAAAGGAAGATGTCTCTTCGGGCATGGCGCTCCGCGATGCCGCGAAAACGCCATCTTTTATTCTCTGCGCCCTTCTGCTCTGCGTGGCGCAACTCACCTGCTGCATGAACCAGCTGTTCCCGACCTATGCAAGCGAGGTCGGCTTCAATCCCATCGTGGGAAGCCTAATGGTTTCGGCGGCTTCGCTCTCCGATATTTTCCTAAATCCCTTCGTAGGCAAAACATGCGACAAGCTCGGTGCTATTAAAGCAACGGTCGCATGGACGGGAGTCAGCATTCTTTCATTCCTACTTCTCATCTTTGGCGGAAGCAACGAGACCGTTTCCATCATCGCGGCCGGCGTAAACGACGTCATGTTCGCCATCGTTGGAACTGCAATGCCGATGATTCTCCTCTCGCTCTTCGGATCACGCGATTTTGGAAGGATCTATTCGATTATTTGCTCAGCGGGCTATGTTGTCGGAGCTTTCGGAATGCCAGTCATGATGAAGGTTTACGGTATGGCAGGGTCTTTCCAAGGAGTATTCGTCTTCTGTATCATCTGCAACCTTCTGATTGCGACATTTGCTTTAGTTTCCGGTATCCTCAATAAGACTACCGCGAAATAACCTGACCAACGAACTGCCCTTCAGCCCTGTCATTTGTCTCCGCAAGTTAAAACGAAATTGGGGCCGATTCCAACATAGCTGGAATCGGCCCCAATTTCTATTCAACAACTTTTGCAATCATCGCGAACACGGGTTTCGAACCATTCCGCGACCCCGCAAGTCGTCGCATCGCGCTTGCCAAGGTGCCTCTGTTATTACGCGCCTATTTAAACATGAGTTCGACGATCCCTGCCCAAACAGCCTTTTCATCGATGTCTTCATCTTGGGCAACGGTATTGCTCGCTCCCTCAAGTACGGTGTAAAGAATCTGCACGTACAGCATGACGTCTGTTTCATCGGAAAACGCGCCAATTTCTAGGCCATGGAGAAGGATGTCTTTAAGCGCGTCCATAGTTCGGTTGATCGCCGTTGCCTGACGTTCCTGAACTGCAGGGATTCGATTTGCCTGAATACTGACCTCGGCCAGCACGCGACGGCGCTTTTCATCACTACGATAGCCGCCTATAACCGAATTGCCGAGCTCGATAAGCGCCGCCTTGAATCCGTCCCTATCGACTATTAGCGAGTAGTCGCGCTGATAGTCGATAGTCGGAAACATACTATCTAAGAGCGTGGTGAAAATATCCTCTTTAGAGGGAAAGTAGTAGTACACCGATGGCTTGGATATACCGACACGGTCGCAGATTTTTCCAATGGACGCCTTGTCGTAACCGACTTCTGCCACAAGATCATACATTGCGTCCAATATTTTTCCCTTTGTGCTCACGCTTCACTTCTCCATTGCAAATCACTTCCGCATTGCCAACATTATTAAGAATGGCAACGGAACATCAATTCGTGTCCAAACACGACCACTATAAACGGTGAACGGTAGGTATCGACAGGCGAATGGCAATTATACAAAAACACCTACCGAACGGTAGGTATAGTAGTACTATAGCTGGTGTAACCCCGCTATTGTCGCGGCCGGACAGCATTGCGGGAAACCCGACGGAAGGACCAACCATGTACGAGAACTATCGTATGCCGGGCGAGTTTGAGAAGCGCTCCAACGTCTATGTGACATGGCTTCCCGATTACATTCGCGCAGAGGGCTTCGATAATCGCCAGCCCTGCGTTGACGTAATTAAAGCTTTGCTTGAGTATGGCGACGTTACGGTCAATCTCAACTGTGGCACCCCCGGCTCCTACGAGGAAGCCTGCTCGCGCCTTAAAGAAGAAGGGGTGGATCTCGACCGTATCCAGATTACGCAGTTCGAAGACTCCAACTTCTACGTTCGCGACAACGGCCCCAGCATCATGGTCGACGACGAAGGCCATTCCTATATGGTCAACCCCGCTTGGACCTATTATGGCGTGTGGGACAAGAACTCCCCAGAGTGCCAGTCCGCACGCAGGGCAGCTGTTCACATGGCGGTTGCGCTCGGGTGCTTCGATATCGTCAATTCCGAAATGGTTTCGGAGGGCGGCGACCGCGAGTTTGACGGTCACGGCACCCTGATCGCCATCGAGGACACGGAATGCCGCAAGCGCAATCCCGAGTTCTCAAAAGAGGAAGTGGAGGCCGAGTACAAGCGCATCTACAACCTCAACAAGGTTATCTGGCTGCCGCAGCCTATGCTTGAGGACGACGACTATCGACTGGGCATCCTCGACGAGAAGGAAGATGGAACTCCTGTCTTCGGCATGAGCTTCGCCGCCCACATCGATGAGATGTGCCGCTTTATCACCCCGAACAAGATTCTTCTTGCCGAGGTATCCGATGAGGAGGCCGCCTCGAGCAAGGCGGGCGCGGAATCGCATCGTCGCATCGACGCCGCCTACGAGATTCTACGCGCCGAGACGGACTGGGAGGGCAAGCCCTTCGAAATCGTCCGCATGCCCACTGCCGAGCCGATCGAGGTTGTCATCGCTCCCGGCGACGAGGACTACGAGCTGTATAAGGGCTTCATCGACGAAATGGGCGGCAAGTTCATGGATGGCACCCCTTGGCCCGAAGGCCCCGTTCACTTTTATGCCGCAGCAAGCTACTGCAACTTCCTCATCTGCAACGGCGTCGTTCTTGGCCAGCGTTATTACCACGAAGGCATGAGCGAAGTCGTGAAGGAGAAGGACGAGCAGGCCAAGGCGGTTCTTGAGAGCTGCTTCCCCGATCGCAAGGTCATCATGATCGACTCTCTCGCGCTTAACCTGTCCGGCGGCGGCGTGCACTGCTGGACCAAGGACGTGGCCGCCAGCTGCTAGCAAGTTCTTAAACTTGCGCTGCCTGATCCAAGCGCCACACTTACAGTCCCCGAGGGATATCCGTGTTTCCCTCGGGGGCGCATTCGACACTTACCCATCAAACAATTGAAAGGAAATAGGCATGAACAACAGCCTTCGCGGTCGCGACTACCTCAACATCCACGATCTTTCCTCTGAGGATTTCCGTTACCTCATCGATCTTGCCTGGAACCTCAAGGCCCAGAAAAAGTCCGGTGTCGACCAGCGCTACTTCCCCGGCAAGAACGTTCTCGCCAACTTTGAGTGGGGCTCGACCCGCACTCGTTGCGCCTTTGAGACCTCTTGCAACGACCTGGGCATGGGCTTCACCTATCTGACCAACTCCCACATGGGCGATTGCGAGACCATCGAGGATGCCATGCGCGTCTTCAACGGCATGTATGATCTCATTGTCTATCGTGCACAAAAGGACGAGCAGTTCCTCTATGATGTCGCCGACTTGGTCGATATTCCAGTCATCAATGCCCTCACCCTCGGCGATCACCCGACCCAGATGCTCGCTGACGCTCTCACGATGGAGGAGCAGTGGGGTGGTCTGCGCACGAGCCGTGGCAAGAAGATGGCCTTTGTTGGCAACTGCGCCGGCGCCCCCGTGTGGTATGGCCGTCTGTGCGCGATGCTCGACATGGACTTCCTCGCCATCGGCCCCGACGACCTCCGTCACCAGATGTGCAAGGAAATGATCGAGGAGGTTGAGGCCTGCTACGCCAAGTACGCGCCTAACAGGACCTTCACCATCACCTCTGACCTTGATGCTCTGGACGGTGTCGACGTAATCGTTACCGAGGAGTGGCGCTACATCAACCCCGAGTGCGGCGACGAGGTTCTGGACCCTGACGACTACAACTCTTGGCTTGGCGACGCCGAGTCCCTGTACCCCTATCGCGTCACCAGTGAGCTGTGCAAGCGCACCAACAACCCCGACATCTTCTGCATGCACGAGCTCCCCTCTGTTCACAACGCAAATCACCGCGTTGGCAAGATGTTGCTCGACCAGTGCAAGAACGACCTGCATCGTGAAATCATCACCGAGGGCTTTGAGATTGCGGACGAGTGCTTTGAGGCCAACGCGTCGGTCATCTTCCGTGAGGCAGAGAACCGTCAGCACACCATCAAGGCCGTTATGTGCGCCCTTCTGGGTCTCTAGGAGCTGTATCAATGGAAAATGCAAAGTTAAAGAGCAGCAAGGTTTACGCATGGGTTCTCGTGATCGCGCTCGGCCTCATGTCTGCCGGTACGACCGGATCCTATAGCGTAATCGCTGGCTCCTTCGTCGCGCCCGTGTGCGAGGAGTTCGGATTTGACTACTCCATCTTCTCGTATTACTTCACTGCAACGCTCATTGGTCTTGCAGCGGCTCTTCCGTTTGTCGGAAAACTCATCCCCAAGGTTGTTGGCAAGTTTTGGCTCCCCGTCGTCGAGCTTATTCTGCTCGCCGCTGGCGCAGGCATGGCCTTCTACACCGAAGTCTGGATGTTCATCGCAGCTGGTGCTTTGATTGGCGTTTGCTTCGCCTTCACTACCGGTGTCGCCATGTCCGATGTTATTGACCAGTGGTTCAAAAAATCTGGCGGCCTGGCAATTGGTCTCGCTTGGGCAGTGAACTCGATTTACATGCTCATCATGAGTCCCGTCATCACCTCTGTCATTGAGGCTGCTGGCTGGAGGACTGGTTATCTGGTGCTCGCTGGCGTCTCCGCCGTGCTCATTCTTCCCGCTTCCATCCTGATTATCCGCTATAAGCCCCAGGACAAGGGCATGCTGCCCTATGGCTATGTCGAAGGCGAGACGGTCGCCGAGACCGAGGAGACGACCGAGGATAGTGCACGTGGCGTTAGCTACGCACGCGCTATTAAGTCGCCTGCATTCTTTTTCTGCATCGGCTTCCTCTGCCTCGTTCAGCTTACTTGCTGCATGAACCAGCTGTTCCCCACCTATGCCGCCGAGGTCGGCTTTAGCCCCATGGTGGGTGGCTTCATGGTTTCCGCCGCATCGCTGTTCGACCTGTTCCTCAACCCGATCGTCGGTACCACTTGCGATAAGTTTGGCAGCACCAAGGCCATTCTGAGCTGGCTCGCCGTCTCGATTCTCTCCTTTGTCATGCTCATGATGAGCAGCGGCAACTCGACGCTCAGCATTCTTGCTGCCGGTGTTAACGACGTCATGTACGTCATCGCCGGCACCGCTCTGACCGTTTTGGTGATGGACGTCTTTGGCTCCCGTGACTTTGGTCGCATCTTCGCGCTCATCTGCTCCGTGGGCTATATCGTCGGCGCCTTTGGCATGCCCGTCATGATGAAGGTATACGAGCTTGTCGGCTCCTTCCAGGGCGTTTTCATCTTCTGTATTGCATGCAACGTCATCATCGGTCTGTTCTTGCTGCTGGCAAAGAAGACTGGTAAGAGCCTCTCTTGGGACGAATAGTTCGATTCGTCTTAGTCATACGCTGTAGGAGTTAATCTGCAGCAGCTTTAGGGCATCGGCTAACGCCGGTGCCCTTTTTCATGGAATGTGACAAAGGGACAGTCCTTTTGTCACATTGGGCGCCTAGCTCGTTTTGCCCATCAACGTGATACGGATGCTTGGATGGGTGTACTCGTCAAACTCGTCCTCGGGATCCGTATCAAACGAGTAATACACCTTGATGGGGTCGTCACTCGTCCTGATAGAGATTCTCTCGTAGAGTGAGCCGTTCAAAAATGCCTGCCTAAACTCTTCGGGGAGCTTTTGCGGTGCTAGGAGCTCGGGACTCACGGTCTTGACGTCTACGGTTTGGACGACAGAGGAAAGTTCGTCCAAGTCGAGCTCGATGCGGGCGAGGTTGTCCTCAAGGCTCGCGTCGGGGTCGATCTCTGCTATGTAACTCACTTCCTTGAGCGTTCCCTTGTTGTCGAAATCCAGGTACGTATAGGTCTTCTGGGTATCGGAGTCGCCGTCGTGAAGGTAGCCGCGGACGTGATAGCCGTAATCTTGATATCGCTCGTAAGGGTCATCGGCGGATACGTACTCGCATGCGGGCTCTAGCGTCTTGCGGGCGATGGCGATCTGCTCGGCCGCGGCCGCGGCGTTCTGTTGCATCTCGATGTTTCCCTGCGCCAGCTGCGGGATATAGGCACCGCACACGATTGCGAGGGGCAGTGCCACAAGCGCGACGATCCACTTTTTTGCACGGGGGATAGGCACGCCACAGGCCTCTGCCATGGCCTTTGCGTTGGCAAAGCTTTCGGCAAGCACGTCTGCCGCGGTGGCGACGGCGCCTACGGCAGCGGCGACTTCTGCCGCACCGCCCAGGTTGCGTGCGGTCTCATTGTCGCTGTTCTTGAGCAGACGCGCGGCGGCCTGCGTGCCAACAACGCCTGCAATTTGTGCCGAGCGGTCTTTTTCGCTCTGCTCGACGGCGAGCCGGTGCTGCATTTCTTTCCACTGCTTGCCGCGCATGCCAAAGCGCGGCGCGAGCGCGCAGTAGCAGAAGATGGCGAGCTCGACGGCGGTGAGCGCCAAGGCGGTCATCATGCCCGTCTCCTGGAAGCTTTCATGATGGAAGACGATATCGTCAATCATTTCGAAGGGAATGATCAAAAAAGGCAGCACAAACGCCATGGCAAGCGCCGCGCCGGCAACCTTGGGACAGATGCAGTATCGCTGGATGCGCTTGCGTTCTTGTTCGGAAAGTGTAGCCATAGCTGCTCCTTGGTGTCGTGGCGGTCGTTGCGGCGCATGGGGTGCGGGGCGCATCAGTTTGAGCTAGCGCTGGATAAGAACATAGAGCAAGATGCTCATCGCGATGAGCAAGAAGCCTGCGATGTTAAACATCAGTGTGGCAAAGTTGCCCACGATGGGGCGTTCGACATAGCTTTTGTCTGGGTTGCTGGGGTTGTAGTACACGGTCATTTGGCTACCGAGGGGCCAAAGCTGCTCCGCGAGGGTGCCTAGGCGGGCGATGGGGCCTGTCTGCACGTGCAGCCAGCCCTTGGCGTCTTCGTAGGCGGTGGCTTGCGTGCGGATGGGGAGTCCCGACAAGCTTTTGGTCTTTATGCCACGGAATTGTTTTTTCGCGCGGTATTGCGTGCCGTCGACGGCGTATTCCAAAACGGGATACATCCTGCCTTCGCCCATAAAGCGATGGTCGATGACCGTTCCCATGGTCACGGCGGTACAGGCCTTGGCTTTCTTGCGAGCGGCGGCTTTCATGAGCGCGCTCACTCCGATAAGCAGGATGCCGATGCCCCCAACCAAGATGAGCGCGAGCAGGGATATCTGCGACGTGGTCACGGCGTTCTCCTTTGGTGCGATACCGTCATATGTGACCCAGTATAGAGGATCCCGCCATCGATGAGCTATTGCGGGGGGGGGTCAATTCTGAATGTGACAAATGGGCTGTTCCTTTGTCACATCGGGGACTGCGGAATCGAGGTCTAATACTTTTCCCGAGAAGTGAACGAGTGAAAACGGACTCCCGAAGCATCGACACTTTTGGCGTGCAATTTCCTGCGGTTTTGCCAGTCAAATCCTGCGGTTTTGACGCCTAAAAATGTCAATGCTTCGGGGGTCCAAATACAGCCGTTCACTTCTCGGGAAAAGTATTAGACCTCGAAATATGGGCGGCGTTCGCGAACGGCAACTAGCTTGCGTCCGGTAGCCGGCACTTGGGGCAAAGGGACTGCCCTTTTGCCCCTTCACCATTGCATCGTATCTGGTGTGGAAAAAATATCGCCTGCGTTCTCGCGCCTGCGAAGAGTTCCTGAACCGCTTGAATGGGACGTGACAAAGGGACTGTCCCTTTGTCACATTGATTTGAGAGTGGATGTTGATGAATTTATCGCTGGCCCCTATGGAGGGGATTACCGGGCATGTGTTCCGTCGCGTGCATGCGGAGTGCTTTGGCGCGCTCGATTGTTATTACACGCCGTTTTTGCCGCCGCCGCGGGTGGGCAACCGCTTTGGTGGCAAGGCGTTTAAAGAGGTCGATCCTGCCAATAACCAGGGGCTTAACGTAGTACCTCAGCTGATGTCCAAGAATGCGGACGAGTTTGTGTGGGCGGCGCAGGTGCTCGCCGAGATGGGGTACCGCGAGGTCAATCTCAACCTTGGCTGCCCCTCGGGTACGGTTGTTGCCAAAGGCAAGGGTTCGGGCTTTCTGCGCAACCTGGATGAGCTCGAGGTGTTCTTGAGCGACGTGTGCGAACGCTCACCCTTGCCGGTGTCGGTCAAGACCAGGTTGGGGTTGGAAAGCGATGACGAGTACGAACGCGTGCTCGACCTCTATTGCCGCATGCCGCTGGCAGAGCTGGTCGTGCATCCGCGCGTGCAAAAGGACCGTTATACGGGCTCGCCGCGTAAAGAGTTTTACGGCGAGACGTTGGAGCGGGCACCGTTTCCTGTGGCATACAACGGCGATATTTTTGATCTTGAGGACATGGATGCGCTGGTGGAGGCTTATCCCGGCACGCGCCATGTGATGTTGGGGCGTGGCCTGCTTGCGAACCCCGCGCTGCCTCGCATGGTTAAGGTCGGCCCTGCCGCCACGGCCGCTGAGCTGCAGCGCTTCCACGACATGCTGTTTGCGGCCTATGCGGACGAGATTGGGGGCAACGCGGTCTTTCGCATGAAGGAGTGGTGGTTCTACGCCAAATGCGCCTTCGCCGATCCCGCGACCGTTCACAAGCTCGTTCGCAAGACCAAAAAGGTCGATGAATACCGCGCTGCTGTCGAGCGCGTCTTTCGCGAGCAGCCGCTTGCGCCTACCGCGCGCTTTTGCGGCTAGTTAGTCATCGGGGACGTTCTTTAACGACTACTCATTTAAGTGCGTCCCCAACGACTATGTTGCAAAAGCTGTACGTCAGCACCCAAAGATGTCGAAAAAAGTCGACTTTGGATGCTGACATACACGTTTGGGTTCGGCGGGGGACTAGGCAATCCTTGCGTCAAGGGTAATGAGCTCCCTGAGCCGCTCTGCGCGTGTCTGCCCATGACGCTTTGCCTTTGCGTCAAATGCTTCAAGAACCGATTCACCCACACGTGCCGATAAAACAACGCTTGGTTCATCGGAAATCGGCGGCCTTCCCAACTTGACGGTGTGGCCCTTTGGCCACTCATCTTTTTCGTATGCCGCTGCGGCTTTTTCTAGCTCACCGGGAGCAAACCCCATCATCTTTTCGAGCTGCTTGGCGTCCATAGTGCCTCCTATCGATCGATTCCGATTTCCCTGAGCACCTTGCGCGTAGGAGGGACAAGGGCGTGGTAAATGATGTAGCCATCCCGATCGGGGCAACATCGAGCGATGAGCTCCATGAGGCGGCTTCTCTTTTTGTATACAATTTTGTAGACAAAAATACAAGTAACTAGTCATTTAAGAACGTCCCCAATGACTACCTGTGGTGGGCCCATGCAAAAAGCTGTACGTCAGCATCCAAAGATGTCGGAAAATGTCGACTTTGGATGCTGGCGTACATGTTTGGTTCGTATGGGTTCGGCTCGGTTGGCGCGAACTGGCCGCAGTGCGCGTGCTAGAGCAAATTCTCCTGCACCCACGCGATGATGTCGCCCGACTCGTAGAGTGGCGTGCCGTCAATGAACAGGCAGGGAACTTGGCGCTTTCCGCCGACGGCGATGAGCGTCTGCTCGGCATCGGAATCGGTCGAGATATTACGCTCGGGGATGGTCACGCCGTTATCGGCCAGGAAGCGCTTGACCTTTATGCAATACGGGCAGCCGGTCATAACGTAGAGCGCGAGCTCGTGATCAGTAGCCATAGGTCTCCAATCGGTTGAGGTTTCGATTGAAATACCCAAAGCCGCCGCGGTCTATGCACGCGTCAACGACGACTCGATTGCCTGTACCAGAAACGCCGTGGCTCCGGTGCCGCAGGGCTTGTCGTAGTAGTCAACAAAGCGCTGGTCGGCAAGATAACCATTGGCGAGGCCCAGGTATGCTTCGTCCTGGGGCTCGTGTCCCCAGTTAAGGCTAACCCATCGGCGGTGCATTGCGACAAGCTTGCGGGCTTCGTTGCTCTTGGGGTCACCGTCGTCCATGGCAATCGAGAGCTGGCCCAAAATTGCGCGCTCGAGTTCTTTCATGTCGTTCCAGGTTTCGGGGTCCATATCCAACAGCGCCTCGTTTGACACATCAATGGCCTCATCGCCATAGCGCGCCCGGGCTTCGGCCCCGTAGCGCTCCTCGTTTTCCTGCACGGTGCGCCAGCGCTCCAGTTGGGGCAGCACGGCGCCCATGAGCGAGACGGCTTCGTCGAGCGACATGCCGGTGTTTTGTGCCAGCCGCGGAGCACAATCCTCGATCATTGCCTCCATCGTGGTGTCGTAGGTGTACTTGCCGCGGTCGTAGCACCACTTGCAGTAATGGTCGGTCGTGGCGCCCGTGGCATCGGTGCCGCAGTCGTCGGGCGTGAGCATCATGCCGCAGCTCTGGCAATAGTGCTCGGGCATTTCGAGCAGGTGGGACAGCGGCTCTCCGGTTACGGCGGCAATGAGCTTCATCATGTCGATGCCCGGGGTGACTTCGCCGCGCTCCCAGCGGCTCACGGCCTGGCGCGTGACATAGAGCTTGGCGGCGAGCTGCTCTTGGGTGAGGCTGTTGGCACGACGGACGGCGATGAGTTTTTCTGCAAAGGCCATGATAGCTCCTTTCTGCTGCTTGCGGCTTTAAGCATACGCGGCGGCCGACGCCCTTCCAAGCAACCGTTGGTTGCAAAAAGGGCGGTCGTGGTGGGGGATTGCACGCAGCGTCCATGCCCTCATGCCGTACAATGACCGGCATGGAACCTATTGCACACATACATACCGACCTGCCGCAGAAGTTCGGCATTCCGCGCAACAGCTTTTTGGCGCCCCATCTGCAGGGGCGCATCGTCTTTGAGCCGGAATTTGCCTCCAATGCAGCGGTTGAGGGCCTGGACTCCTTCTCTCACCTATGGCTGCTCTGGCGCTTTGAAAACGGAACGCCCGGCGGCACGGCGGAAGACATCGCCGCCGATGCCAAGACGCAGGACAGGTCCGGCACCAACGCCAAGTGGTCGAAGACCGTGCGACCGCCGCGCTTGGGTGGAGCCGAGCGCGTGGGCGTATTTGCCACACGCAGCCCGTTTCGCCCCAATCCCATCGGTCTTACCTGCGTCAAGCTCGATTGTGTCGAGCTTACCGACGACGGCCCCATCATCCATGTGCTGGGAGCAGATCTGCGCGACGGCACGCCCATCTACGATATCAAGCCCTACATTCCGTTTGCGGACTGTCACCCGGATGCGACCGGCGGCTGGATTGAAGATGCGCCATGGCAAGAGCTCGACGTTGAGTTTCCGCATGCGCTGCAGGAGATGGTCCCGCCTGCAAAGCTCTCCGGCTTGATAGAGGTCCTTCGCCAAGATCCGCGCCGCGCGGGCAGCAAGCACGAGCCAAACCGCGTGTACCACTTGGCTTACGCCGGGCTCGATATATCGTTTACGGTTGACGGAACCAGGCTGACGGTAACCGCCGTCGACGACGCGCAGGACTAACCGGCCATTTGTCCGCATTCCCATAGTGGTGCCGCGAGCATGGCTGCGATATTCAGTGGCTGCTCGACGAGGGGGCGCGTGTGGGCGTGGGCTATCAGGACGGCCGTCCATTCCATGGACCTTGCCACATTCGCGTGAATCTGGCGCTGCCGCTTTCGCGTGTAAGGGAGGCGTGCGACCGCTTGGACCGCTACGTTTTTAATGCACGGTAAGTGAGCGCTGCATGCGGGGCTGTCTGCCAGATTGGCTGGAAGGCCCCGTATGGTAAAGCATCTGTAACCATTGAGCGCAAGCGCGGTTTTGTCTGCTATTATTCAGCTCTTGAGTCTGTAAACAGGATCGTCTGGAGCTCGATGAAAAGACCTCGTCGCTCGGCCGCCATATCGTTGTTTGTTGCGCTTGCAGTGGTGGGCGCCTTTGTCGTGGCGATAGCTGGCTGTTCCGGGTTGAATGACGGGGCCGCGGCGTCTGCTTCAGAAGGCGCGGCCGCCTCGCAGGTCAAAGACGACAACCTTAAGACGCTCAACGTTGGCAGCGACCTCTATCCACCGTTTGTGTATAGCAACGAGTACGGCGATATCGTTGGCCTGGATGTCGATATTTTGACCGAGGCTTTGGGCCGCATTGGCTACAAGCCAAAGTACCAGCTGATCGACTGGGAAAAGAAGAAAGAGCTGCTGGCGAGCGGCGAGCTCGATTGCGTCATGGGCAGCTTTAGTATGACGGGCCGCGAAGGCGAGTATCGCTGGGCCGGCCCGTACCTTGCGAGCCGCCAGGTGGTCGCGGTCGATCCCGAGAGCGATATCTACACGCTTGCCGATCTTGAGGGTAGGGTCGTGGCGGTCCAGTCCACCACCAAGCCCGAGTCGATTCTGCTCAATCGTACCAGTGAAAACGTTCCGCAGATCAAGGAGCTCTACAGCTTTTCGGACCGCTCGTACCTGAACCCGGCGCTTGTCGAGGGCCTAGTCGACGCCATCGCCGCGCATGAGTCCTCGCTGCTCACCTACGAAAAAGACTATGGCGTGACGTATCGCATTTTGTCTGAGCCGCTGCTAGAGGTTGGTTTGGGCACCGCTTTCGATATCAACGACACACGCGGCATCGACGTTAAGCTCACCCATGCCTACCAAGAAATGCTTGCCGATGGCACCATGGAGCGCCTGGTGTCAAAGTATTTTGATGACCCTTCGCCCTTTTTGAATGTGGAGGGCCTGTCATGATTGATGCGTCCGACCACACCGCTCAGGAGCGGGGCGATCGTTCGGCACGGGAATGGCTCATCGTCGTCCTGTTGGGGATAGCGCTCTCGATTGTTGCCGGCGTGACGAGCTACGCCTACACGACAGCTCAGGCCGAGCAGCGCTTTGCCGACGTTGTCGATTACGTGGCGACACAGAGCCTTTCCTACGATGCGTTCAACAGCGCCTATGCGACCAAAAACCTGATTCGCGTTATGGAGATCGCCGGAGAGGCGGCGCGCGATATGGAGCGCGACGGCTCGGTGGATAACGCTACGTTGGAGCAATATGCTGACCAGTTTAATGTGACAGCGCTGATCGTAACGGATGCATCGGGCAACTTGGTGTCCGAGTCCTCGAAGGATGACGTGGGCTACGAGTCGCTCGCTGCGAATCTCAAAGAGGCGCCTGTGCTGGAGGTGGCAGCCCATCCGCTTAAGTCCTATACCGCTCGCATTACGCTTACGGACGATTCGGTCGCAGACATTGGCTGCGTGGCCCGGCGGGACGGTGAGGGCATCGTTGTCGCGGTGAGGCACCAGAGCGCCAAGGCGGTCGCGAGCAATACGCTCAAGTTGCAGAGCTTGCTCGATGGTTATGAGACTATCGATAGCGGCAATATCGTGATCGAAAACGACGGTAAGGTCGTTGCGACCAACGCTGTCGAGCCCGCCGTGTCAGGCGTGTTCGATTTGCCTGCGACGGATGCCATCGTTGTCAACGGCATTAAGGAGCGTTGCCTGGCTGGTAAGGTCAGATTGGTTAACGACAGCGGTGAGTGGTATCTGGGCACATTTGGTAAAGCGCGCGATTTTTACGTGTACACCTATGCTCCCGCGCAGCGTTACTTTGAGGTTGTTGCCGCTGTTGTTGCCAGTGTGTTGGCACTCTACGGCGGTGTTATAGCCACTGTTGTGTTGGTGCGCCGCCGCGCCGAGAGCCAACGCTTTGCCGACCTGTTGCTGCAGGAGCGCGACTATGGCGACAAGCTGGCAAAAGCGGCGCGCGAAGCTTCGTCTGCCAACTCTGCAAAGACGGAGTTCCTGCGTCGCATGAGTCACGACCTGCGCACGCCCATCAACGGCATTCGCGGTATGGTCGAGGTGGGCAATGCCAACGCGGACGACTTGCAAAAGCAGACTGAGTGCCGCTCAAAGATCTGGACGGCGTCGGGACTGCTGCTCGACCTTGCGAACGAGGCACTCGATATGAGCCGCTTGGAGAGCGGGCAGGTCGACCTGAATCTCGTGCCTACAGATATGGTGGCCCTCAACCGTGAGGTGTGCGATATTCTGGAGCGCCAGGCCGAGGAGCGCCTGGTGACAATTATCTGCGACCAACGGACTCTTGATCATCCCTATGCCCGGGTGAGCGTGACGCACCTCAAGCGTCTGTTGCTCAATATTGCCGGTAATGCCGTCAAGTACAACCGCCAGGGCGGCTATGTTCGCCTGACATGCCGCGAGGTGGAGCCGGTGGACGGTGTCCCCGTCTATGAATACACGATCGCCGATAACGGCATTGGCATGAGCGAGGAGTTTCAACAGCACCTCTACGAGCCGTTCAGCCGCGAGGAACAACAGGTGGAAGGCGCTTCATCGGGAACTGGCCTGGGCGCGTCTATTGCCAAACAGTTGGTCGAGCTTATGGGCGGAACCATGAGCTTTACGAGCGCCTTGGGGCAGGGGACGACGTTTACCATTTGCCTGCCGTTTGATAAGTGCAAGAGTTCCGAGATTCCCCAGGCAGTTCGCGTGGATGCAGGCGACAGCGACGTGCTCCAGGGCCTGCGCGTTTTGCTCGTAGAGGATAACGACCTGAATGCCGAGATCGCACAGTTTACGCTCGACCGTGCCGGTGCCGTCGTGACACATGTCAAAGATGGCGAGTCTGCCGTCGAGACGTTTGCCGCGAGCGCGCCGCACGAGTACGACGTGGTATTGATGGACATCATGATGCCCGGCATCGATGGCCTTGAGGCCACGCGCCAGATTCGAGCGCTCGATCGCGAGGACGCCGCGACCACGCCGATTATCGCCGTGAGCGCCAATGCCTTTGCCGACGACCGTAGGCTTTCGCGCGAGGCGGGCATGAACGCGCATCTGAGCAAACCCGTGAGTTCTCAGGATCTCGTTGAGGCGCTTGCGCACATAGCCGCCGACGCTTCATAAACAAATGGCTCGGTTCCAATACTGGTTGGAACCGAGCCATTTTGCTATTTGTAGGACCTGTTTTTGGGCTTACTTTTCATGGATCTGCTTGCCGCAAAGATGCTCAATCGAAATCTCGTAGAGTTGGACGCCCTTGATGTCTTTGGCGATTTCCTCTTCAACTTCTTCGGCAGAGGGGTAGTACTTAAGCGCGAGCTGGCGGACTTTGTCCTCGATAAACGCAGGTGTCTCATTTACTAGGCGGCAACGACCAAAGACCACGGTGCTCATAACATAGGGAGCCCAGTCATCGTCTTTGTACCACTCGTTGCCGTAAACGGTAAAGCAGACTTTATCATCACGCCTGAGTGAATCGACCTTGTGGCCAGCCTTGGCACCATGGAAATAAATCTTGTCGTGCTTGGCGTCAAAGAAGTAGTTGACGGGAATGGCATACGGGTAGCCATCGTCGCCGTTGACGGCAAAGACGCCGCGCTTGCAGGTGGTCAGCAGTTCACGTGCTTCCTCGTCAGTGATGGCGCGTTTCTTTCGACGCAGGGGCCTAAACATCGTCGGCTTCCTTTCTAACTGTGCATGGTGGGTGAGCACAAACTATAGCGAAACAGTTCCGTTTTTCTTGATGCGGGCGAGGATGTTTTTGAGCTTGTTAAAGTCGAGCGGTTTGGGCAGATGGGCGTTCATGCCGGCATCGTGTGCCGCCTTGGCGTCCTCGGCAAAGGCATTGGCGGTGAGCGCGATGATGGGGATGTCGGCTGCATCGGCCTTCTCGCTCAGACGAATCGCGCGAGTTGCCTCGTAGCCATCCATACCCGGCATCATGATGTCCATCAGGATCGCATCGAAGCTGCCGGCGGGACGACTAGTGTATAGTTCGACCGCTTCTTTGCCGTCGGCGGCGCGAGTTACGACGATGCCTTCGCTTTCGAGCAGGGCCTGGGCAATTTCGGCATTGAGCTCGTTGTCTTCGGCCAAAAGAACGTTCATGCCGGCAAGCGAGCAGCTGATCGCCTGCTCGTCCGCACCTTCTCTTGCCTGAGGGTTCTTGTCGATATCGAGCGGAATCTGGACGTTGAACGTACTTCCCACGCCGACCTCGCTCGAAATCTCAATCGTGCCGCCCATCATGTCTATGAGCGATTTGACGATCGGCATGCCCATGCCAGTTCCCTGAAATTTACTGCGGGCATCGTTGCCCTCTTGGGCAAACGGTTCGTAGATGTGCTTTAGAAACTCGGGCGACATGCCGATGCCGGTGTCCGAGACGCTAAAGCAAAACACGGCGTGCTCATCGTCGAGCGGTTTGATGGTCGACGAGAAGGTGACGGTGCCACCGCGTTTGTTGTACTTGATGCTGTTGTCGAGCAGGTTGACGAGGATTTGCCGAATATGGGTGGGGCTGCCGATCATGTATTGGTCGACAACGTAGGGTTCGCTGGTGTCGAGCATTGTTATGCCACGGTCCGATGCGCGAAGCTTGCATAGTACGAGCGCATCGTCGCACAGTCCTTTAAGATTGAACGATTCGTGATCGAGCGTTACTTTGCGTTCCTCGATCCGGCCCATCTCGAGGATGTCATTAATGAGCGACAGCAGGTGGTTGGCGGCAACACGCGCTTTGGTGCGGCTTTCGCGGGCGACTTGCATGTCGCCTTCTTTCAATTCCTCAATTTCGATAAGGCCCAGGATGCCGTTGAGCGGCGTGCGGATGTCGTGGCTCATGCGCGTGAGAAAAGCGGTTTTGGCGGCGTTGGCGGCGTCGGCTTTCTGCCGTGCTTCCTGTGCGCGTTGAAGCGACCAGGCAAGGATGGCGATGCCGGTGAGCAACATGCAGATGATAACGGTCGCAATGGCGGCGCGGTTGCGGTAGACAAACTGGAACGTGTCCGATTCTTGCACCGAGTACGATGCGGAGGAATAGTTGCTCGCAGAGAGCGATTCGCCTGCATTGATGATGCCCTTATTGATGATTCCCAACAGCTCGGGTTTGCCGCGCGGAATCATGCACGATAGTTCTGCCGTGTTGGTGAGTTCCTGTGTTTCAAAATCCTCGATGTCGTAGGTGTCGCGGATGGTTTCCAGGCGCGTGCTGGGGACAACGATGCAATGTGCCTTTCCCACACGGAGAGCATTGAGCGCTTCGTCTTTATTCGGATATTCGGTTACCGCTGCGTCGGGGAAGAGGCTTTCGAGCTCAAACCGGTTGATGATCGCGTTCTCTGTGCAAGCGATGTCCTTTAGGTCGCTGTCTAGGTCGTTACTGACGTGAATAGCGGTTAGGGAAACCGTTCCCATCGAGTTTGACTGGGCGACCCCCTTCTGTTCGGCAAGCCAGTAGTCGCGAAAGAATGGCAGAGCGGCATCGATGGTTCCGTCGGAAAGGGCTTCAACCATCTTCTCGTTGCTGGAGAATGCGACGGTTTTAACCGTAATGCCAAACTTGTCATGCAGCGTCGTTGCAAGCGAGGTGAGCGATCCCTCCATCTCGCCATCGTCATTTTGCGTGCAGTAGGGAAGCCGGTTGACAAGATAGCCGAGCGTGACGGTGTTGCCGTTTGCTTTGAGCCAGGAGACCTCGGGGCCGGTGAGTGATGACGAGCCGCTGTTTTGGGCCGAGTAACTCGATTTGACTTCGTCGTTATAGCGCGGGTTGACGCGGGCGATGGCCGTCATGGCGGCGTTGATGTCGTTCATCAAATCGGGGCGGCTTTTGGGAACGGCAAAATAGTATTCGCTCGAGCCTACGTAGAACATGGGCGACGCATCGGGCGACGAGATGGTGTCGTTCATGATGATGGCGTCGACCTCGCCGGCCGCAAGCGCTTCAAAGAGGGCACCGCCGGTGTCGATTTCTTTATAGGTGCAGGTGATGCCTTGGTCGGCGAGCCACTGCTGGCCGACGATGGTTTGCATAACGCCAGCGTTGCAGCCGATGGTAAGGCCTTGGAGCGCTTGAGGGTCGCCCTTGGCCAGATCGTCGCGGTCGGGCTTGGCGTAGATGTAGTAGCGCTCGGTGCCCTCGGGGTTCGAGGAAAAGAGCAGCGTCTGCTCGCGTTCTTCCGAATACGAGATGTTGGGCATGAGGTCGATCTCGCCTGCCTCGAGCATGTTCATAAGCTCGGTGAAGGTGCCGCTGACGTATTCGTATTGCCAACCCTTTGTGTAGTACGAGAGGGTCTGGAGGTATTCGTAGCCCCATCCCGAGAGGCGCTCGCCCGGCGTGCCTTCCTGGAAGCCTGCATTGTTGACGAGCCAGCCAACGCGGACTTTCTTGACCTGCTGGTCTGAGTCAGCGGCAAAGGCAGGTGCTGGCAGGACGGCGCTCAGTACGGTGAGCGCGGCAAGCGCGACGGCCAGGGTGCGATATAGAGCTAAGCGAAGGACGGCGGAAGGTTTCACATGCAATCCCATCGAGTCGAGATAATACCGCATAAGGATACCAGCTCAGCTGTCCAGCTGCCGGACGCGCCGCTAAGTGGTCGCGCCCGGCACTGGCGACTAGTCATCGGGGACGTTCTTGTTTGACTAGTCATTTAAGAACGTCCCCAATGACTACTTTCTGCCGGCACAAAAGGAACGTCCCCAAGTGCCGGATGTGGGACAATACCGAGCGAATGTGATTGGGCGTCTGGGAAAAGGGGTCGCGATGAACAAGTTGAGGACGCTTGCCGACGTGCTGCGCCAGGCTGGCTTTGCGCGCATCACGGGCCTGTTTCTTGTCTTTTACCTGCTGTGCTCGACGGCCGTCTGGCTGTCCGAGCCCACGACCCTCACGTTTGGCGATGGCCTCTGGTTTAGCTTCGAGACCGTGTCGACGATCGGCTTTGGTGATATTCCGGCCGAAACGCCGGTCGCCCGTGCTATCACCGTCGTCCTGAGCGTCATCAGCATCTTCTACATCGCCATGCTCACAGGCGTGGCGGTGAACTACTGCAATACGCTCATCAAGATGCGCCAAAAGGACACCATGGCGCGCTTTATGGACGATCTTGAGCATTTGGAAGAGCTCGACCGCGATGAGCTCGCCGATCTGTCGCGCCATGTGCGCGAATATCGCCGACGCCAACGCTAGAGCGGGCGCCGCGCGTCACGATGAGGGGGACAAAATATGAATATCACGGTATACCTGGGCGCCAGCGTCGGTAACGACCCGGCGTTTCTGCCTGCGGTGCGGCAGCTCGGCACATGGATTGGCTCTAACGGCCACGCGCTGGTGTACGGTGGGTCCAAGTCGGGGCTGATGGGCGCGCTTGCCGATAGCGTGCTCGATGCCGGCGGACACGTGACCGGCGTGGAGCCAAGCTTTTTTATCGAGGCGGAGTATCAGCACGATGGTATCGATGACCTTATCGTGACGAGCGACATGGCCGAGCGCAAGGCCAAGATGATTGAGCTCGGCGATGCGTTTGTCGCCTTTCCGGGCGGCACGGGCACGCTCGAGGAGATCGCCGAGGTCATGTCGGCCGTGTCATTGGGACATCTGAGTACGCCGTGTATTCTGTATAACTTGGACGGCTACTACAACGACCTCAAGTCGCTGCTCGAGCATATGATCGATAAGGGCCTATCGAGCCTGCAGCGCCAGCAAGGCATCTACTTTGCCGATGACCTGCACGAGATCGCATCGATTATCGGCAGCTAAGCCTTAGGTCTGTCGCGCGTGCGGTGCCCAGTAGCGCCGTTTACGGCGTAGATGGTTTGCCCGCCTGCGCGGTACCCGTCTTACAATAAAAGTTATCTTTGTCGCTTTTGACCAACGGGAGGTCCCGATGGATAACCTGGCAAAACCCAAAAACCGTGCGCTGTTTTTAGTGAGTGTGGCTGTGACAGGTGCGTTTGCTGGTGCCGCGGTCTGGCTGTTTTTCTTTGCGATGGAGCATGGTATCGACTATCTATGGACCGAGATCCCGCATATGCTGGGCGTCGCCTCGCCCGAACTCGCGAGCGGTCCGTTCGGTTTTTTGCCGTATCCGTTTTTCGTCTGCCTGCTGGGCGGCCTGCTGATCGGTCTGTACGAGAAGATGACGGGCGCCAAGACCGATGACCTCAACCAGGTGATGGTCAAGGTAAAGCGCGACGGCCGCTACCCGTACGACAACCTCGGCAAGCTTTCGCTCGCGGCATTGCTGCCGCTGCTGTTTGGCGGAAGCATTGGACCGGAGGCCGGCCTGACCGGCGTTATCGCGGGCCTGTGCAGCTGGGTCGGCGACCGCATGCGTCGCTTTGGCGCCGAGTTTAGAGAGCTCACACTGCTGGGTACCCAGGCTGCCCTGACGGCGCTCTTTACTGCGCCCGTCTTTGGCTTTGTGGCGCCGCTCGCCGGCAGCGCTGACGGCCAGGGAGCCGACGACGATGAGTCCGCGTCCGACGAGATCACCATCAAGCTTCCCAAGGCGCAAAAGACCGTGGTCTACGGTGTCGCGATTGCCGGCGGTTTGGGCACCTATCTGCTTCTCGGCCAGCTTATGGGCGGCGGTATGGGTATGCCCAGGTTCGAGGCCGCCCAGGTGGGCAACCTCGAGCTCGCCTGGCTTATTCCCCTGGCGCTCATCGGCACGGCCTGTGGCTGGCTGTACTTTGTCTCGGAGCACGCAAGCGAGGCGTTGGCCCACGCCATAGGGGAGCGCCCTGTCGTCAAGGCCATGCTCGCCGGTTTGGCGCTCGCCATCTGCGGTACGGTTCTGCCCTACACCATGTTTGCCGGCGAGACGCAGGCCGATGTGCTTATGAAGACCTATATGACCATTCCCGCTGGCGTGCTTATTGCAACCGGTCTTGTCAAGGCCATGCTGACGCCCGCCCTCATCAACCTGGGCTGGCGCGGCGGTCACTTCTTCCCCGTTATCTTCTCGGGCGTGAGCCTGGGCTACGGCCTTGCCGTCCTTACGGGCGCCGACCCGGTCTTTTGCGTCGCCGTCTGTACCGCCTCGACGATGGGTGCCGTCATGCGTCGACCGGTCATGGTCGTGGGCCTGCTGCTCATGTGCTTCCCACTCAAGGGTATCGTCTGCATGATCGTCGCCGCGGCCATTGCGGCGGGCATTCCGCTGCCCAAGCCGCTGCGCAAGTAGCGCGGTGGCGCACGCCGGGGACATGCCGTTTGCCACGGATTTGCGGGGAGGGGACGACCGCGTCCTTCGTGGATCGAGGCTCGCGTGGCTACAGGTCGCGTGTTCGATAGACCTTGGTGCTGATAGCGCAGCTCAGTCCAAATAGTACGAGGGCCAGTGCGGCAATTCCTGCGCATAGGCAGCCGAGGACGGCGGGATCGGGATTTGCCCCGGCAATCGACATGAGCCAGTTGCTGATGGGGTTGGAGGAGCTCAGCGTGGCCATGACAAGGCATCCGAGCAGGGCAAACAGACCAACGGACAGGCGCAGCGCCTCCATGTGTCCAAAACGAAAGAACAGCGGCTGCGCCAAAAACACCATCATGAGGGAGATGAGCATCGAGGCTGCCGAGGCGGCTGCGATCTCAAAGACGGCCTGTCCCGTCGGAGGGATGCCTGCATTATTGAAGAGTGGGATGGTGACGATGTTCAACAGTGCAGCCGCACATGCCATGATGGCCGAGAAAGCAACGATACACAGGTAGCGTGCGCAGATGATGTCTTTGCGCGAGAAGGGCAGCGTTGCCCGATAACGCTCCCAACCGTTTTGATTGTCGAAGCCGGCCAGCGAGCTCATGACCATGATGGGTGACATGGCACTGACCGCGCAGGCGCCGGCGCTCATGCCGGAATCGCCATCCGACGCGTTGGCGAGCGTCAGCACGACGAAGATGAACAAGCCGACGCCCGCAATGCTCGGGACAAGCGTGCGAACGATGGCGAGCTCGGACATAAAGGCGCGTTTCATTTCGAAGCCCCTTTCAGCATGAGGCGAAGATAATCATCAATGGTTGCCCGGTCGCAGGGAATCTCGGGGAAAGCCTCGAGCGTATCGCGACGGTTGGGCACGAGCACGTCCACGCTATAGGCGTGGCGGGCGGCACGGGCGCCTTCGACGCAAGCCATGAGCTCTGCGGCCTGTGCTTGCGTGCAGTGGGCGATGCCGGCGCGGTCGGTAATGTCCTCGCGCGGCAGGTCAAACACAATCGAGCCGTTATCGATGCAGATGACGCGGTCGGCAGTGCGATCGAGGTCGGATGTAATGTGGCTTGAGAGCAGCACGCTGTGCTGGCCGTCGGCGACAAAGGCGAGCAACTCGTCGAGCAGTTCCTCGCGCGCCATGGGATCGAGGCCCGCGGTGGCTTCGTCCAAAACGAGCAGCTTAGCATTGTGACTGAGCGCACAGGCGAGCTGCAGCTTCATGCCCATGCCGCGGGAGAGGTCCTTGACCTTCGTCTTGGGATCGAGGCCAAATCGGTCGATGAATCCGGCGAACGTTTCGCAGCTCCACGTGGGGTATGCCGGGCCTACGAGCCTCTCGACCTGGCCCACCTTGAGCGTGGAGGGGAAGGGACACGTGTCCAGGACAAGCCCGATGCGGGAGCGCAGGTGGCGCTGCGTCTCGTCGGGCGCGTTGGCGTCGCAGCGCTGGCCAAGCAGCTGCACCTCGCCGGCATCGAGCTTTATGAGCCCGAGCGCGGCGCGAATGGTCGTTGTCTTGCCGGCGCCGTTTGCGCCCACAAAGCCGACAATCTGGCCGGGCTCCACGGTGAGTGTGACATCGCGTAGCGAAAAGCGGTCGCTTACGCGGCGTGAAACGCCTTTGAGTTCTAGCAAGTTTTGCATGGTATAGCCTTTCTTGCAGATGGCTACTGCATGGTTTCGGGGGCTACGAGGTCGAGCATTTCGTGCAGTTTGTCGCGCGTGACGCCCAGGGTTTCGGCTTGACTCGCCGCTTTCGCAAGCAGCTCTTCGATATGGCAGAGCTGGTTTTCGCGCAAGAGTTCCTGGTTTCCCTCGGCGACAAAGCAGCCCTTGCCCTGCATGGTACAGATAAAGCCAAGTTGTTCCAGGTCGGCATAGGCGCGCTTGGTGGTGATGACACTCACACCGAGGTCGCTCGCGAGTGCACGGATGCTGGGGAGTTTGGCTCCCGCAGCGAGTGTGCCCGAAAGGATCTGAGCTTTGACCTGCGAGGATATCTGCTCGTAGATGGGCTTGTCGCTCGAATTGGATAGGATGATGTCCACAGCGGCTCCTTAGCTGTTGGGCTACACGTGTATATAACCGGTAAGCACAGTATATATACACTATGTACAGTTACGCAAGAGACAAATTCGGATTGGGCCGGCTACCCAGGCTCCAACTGATGAATTTGTCCTGATAGGTGCCCTATGGCGGGATTTCGCGGCTACAATAGTGCGGTTACATCGACGTAATGCACTCAATGCAAGAAAGGATCCGCATGGCAAGCCTGTCGGATGAAATCTCGTCGCGCCGCACATTCGCGATCATCAGCCACCCGGACGCCGGTAAGACCACGCTTACCGAGAAGCTGCTGCTCTATACCGGCAGCATCCAGACCGCCGGCTCGGTCAAGGGCAAGAGCTCGGCCAAGCACGCCGTCTCGGACTGGATGGACATCGAGAAGGAGCGCGGCATTTCCGTTACCTCCTCGGTTCTGCAGTTCACCTATAACGGCGCCTGCGTCAACATCCTCGATACCCCCGGCCACCAGGACTTCTCGGAGGATACCTACCGTACCCTTATGGCGGCCGACGCCGCGGTCATGGTCATCGACGGCGCCAAGGGCGTCGAGGCCCAGACCAAAAAGCTCTTTAAGGTCTGTACGCTGCGCCATATTCCCATCTTTACCTTTGTGAACAAGCTCGACCACGAGGCTCGCGACCCCTTTGAGCTCATGGAAGAGATCGAGAACGTTCTGGGCATCAATACGTATCCCATGAACTGGCCGATCGGCAGCGGTCGCAACTTCCGCGGCGTGTTCGACCGTCAGACCCGTCGCGTCATCGCCTTTGAGGGCGACGGCCACGCTAACGCCACCAAGAAGGTCGCCGAGGTCGAGGCCGAGCTAGGCGATCCGGCCATGGATGAGCTTATTGGCGAGGAGAACCATAAGAACCTGATGGATGACATCGAGCTGCTCGATGGTGCTGGCGACGAGCTCGACCTGGATGCCGTGGCCTGCGGCAAACTGAGCCCGGCGTTCTTTGGCTCGGCGCTCACCAACTTTGGTGTGGAGCCCTTCCTTAAAGAGTTTTTGCGCTTGGCTCCGACGCCACGCGCCTATACTGATACGCTCACCAGCGAGCCGGTCGCGCCCGCCGAGAACGACTTTAGCGGCTTCGTGTTTAAGATCCAGGCCAACATGGACAAGAACCATCGCGACCGCATTGCCTTTGTGCGCATTTGCTCGGGCAAGTTCGAGCGCGGCATGGATGCCTTCCATGTGCAGGGCAACCGTAAGCTCAAGTTGGCGACGGGCACTTCGATGATGGCCGATGACCGCGCCATCGTGGACGAGGCGTACGCGGGCGATATCGTGGGCCTGTTTGACCCCGGCATCTTTAGCATCGGCGACACCGTGTGCTCCGGCAAGCGTCACGTGCAGTATCCGCAGATCCCGACGTTTGCCCCCGAGATGTTCGCCCGCATCACGCAGGTCGACACGCTCAAGCGCAAGCAGTTCGTGAAGGGCATGGAGGAGCTTGCCCAGGAGGGCGCCATCCAGATCTTCCGCGAGCTGGGCGCCGGCATGGAGAGCGTCATTGTGGGCGTGGTCGGCGTGCTGCAGTTTGAGGTACTCGAGCGCCGCCTTAAGGCCGAGTATCGTGTTGAGGTCCGTCGTCAGCCGCTGCCCTATACGGACATTCGCTGGATCCAAAACGACCCCGATACCATCGATATCCCGGGTCTTTCGCTCACGCGCGATACCCTGCGCGTCGAGGACATGCGCGGCGGCAAACTGCTGCTGTTCACGAGCCCGTGGAACGTGGACTGGGCGACCGACCATAACCCCGACCTTATCCTGTCGGAGTTTGGCAACGTAGCGTTTTAGCGCATCGGCGCGGTGGACCTGCGGGGCTGCCGCGCCGGTTGCTTGCCTGATGCCGTGTGAGCGGCTATCATACCCACCGTCGTCTCAAGACCGGGGCGTCCGAGCAGTTCGGGTCCGATATCCTGCTCGTTAAACCTAAAACCAAAGGAGTACACAATGATCAAGAAGGTCATGGAGGACTATAAGGTCCTGTTGCGGAGCATTCCCGCGGCAACGGTTTCGCTGTTTTTCGTGAGCGTCATCATGATGAACCTGCTGGCCAACAAAGAGCTCATCAGCCTGCCGTATCTGGCACTCGATTGCGGCTTTGTGGTGAGCTGGGTTTCGTTTTTGTGCCAGGACATGATCTGCAAGCGCTTTGGCGCCAAGGCATCCATCAAAATCTCTATCCTCGCGCTGCTGGTCAATCTGGCCGTGAGCCTGTGCTTTTGGGCATGCTCGCTCACGCCCGGCATGTGGGGCGCTTACTACGACACGGGCATGATCGAGGTCAACACTGCCCTTAACGCCACCATCGGCGGCACCTGGTACGTGGTGCTTGGCTCTTCGCTGGCAATGCTCGTTTCTGCCGTGGTTAACTCCACGCTCAACCAGTCGCTCGGTCGTATGCTCAAAAAGAATAACTTTGCGAGCTTTGCTTTCCGCTCCTATGTCTCCACGGGTGTTGGCCAGTTTATCGACAACCTGGTCTTTGCCATTGTAGTGAGCCACACGTTCTTTGGTTGGACCTGGGTGCAGGTCCTTATGTGCTCGCTGACCGGCGCTGTTGCCGAGCTGCTGTGCGAGGTCTTCCTGAGCCCCGTGGGCTACAAGGTCGTGCGTGGCTGGGAGCGCGAGAATGTGGGCGCCGAGTACCTCGAGCGCCACGCAACCGCCTAAGGAGCAGATATGCGGGTTTTGATCACGGGCGCTTCGGGCGGTATCGGAGCCGCGTGCGTGCAGCGCTTTTTGGACGAGGGCCACGAGGTCGTGGGCTTTGATCTGCTGCCGGCGGCGGTCGAGCACGAGCGCTATCGCCATCTGATCGTCGATGTCCGTGAGCCGGACTCGTTTCCAGACGACCTTGAACCCCAGGTGATCGTGAATGTTGCCGGCACGCAGGACTCGGCGGACGACATCGCCGCCAACCTGTGCGGCACCATCAACGTGACCGAGCGCTATGCCTTTGTGGGGGAGGGGCTTGCCGCCACGCCGGCGCCGGCTATCAAATCCGTGGTCAATGTGGGCTCGGCGAGCGGGCATACGGGATCGGAATTTCCCGCCTATGCTGCCAGCAAAGGCGGCGTTATCGCCTACACCAAAAACCTTGCAAACCGCCTGGCGCCGCAGGCCATCGCCAACAGTGTGGACCCGGGCGGCGTTATCACGCCGCTCAACCGTTGCGTGATGGAAGACGAGCGCCTGTGGAGCCAGATTATGGAACTCACACCGCTTAAGCGCTGGGCGAGCGCCCAAGAGATTGCCGAATGGATCTACTTTGTGGGCGTGACCAACCGGTTTATGACCGGGCAGAGCCTGCTGATCGATGGCGGCGAGGCCGGCCGCACCCAGTTTATCTGGCCCGAGTAACAAAACGCGCTCGATGGCAATTGCCGTCGAGCGCGTTTTTACATCATTAATCGTTAACTTTGGCGGCGCACCATCTCTGTAACGTGCCTTTGAGCTGGTAGAATGAACTCCTAAACAAAAAGGGGGCATATTGGGGCTGTTCGGTTCACACGAGAAGCGCGACGCGGACCGAGCGCGTCGACTGTTTGAAGAGGCGCTTGCGCAGCAAGGGCCCAACGTTGCGCTGGTTTTGCGCGCCAACGACTGTCTTCCGCTCTATATCACTCCAAATTTCGAACGCATATTTGGCGTATCGCCCGAGCGTATTGGCGACGACATCGAGACGCTGTACCGATTTATTCCCGATAGCGACCGCATTCGCATGCAACGACAGGTGAGGGACTGGGACCGCGCGACCCCGCTCAACCTTCTGTGCTCCTATCATGCACCCCATGGAGAAAAATCACAGCTCAGCATGAGGTTTACGATTTCGCTCATTTCGGGCGGTACACAGTACCTGGTTTCTGCAGTCGATGTAACGACCGAAAACGAGCGTATCGCCAAGGCGGATTCCGAGCGCGATCGCGCCGTCGAGACTGCCAACGCGCGCACGGACTATATGAACCAGATGAGCCACGAGATCCGCACGCCGCTCAATGGCATCGAGGGCATGATTTCGCTCGCCCGCGAGCATCATGCGGATGAGTCTCGCCTGATGGATGACTTGTCTCGTGCCTCACAGCTTTCGGCCTACCTGCTTTCGCTTATCAACGACATGCTCGACATGAGCCGTCTCAACAGCGGGCGCGTGCGCATTGATGGTGCGCCGTTTGATATGCGTCTGTTTGCCGATGAGATTGAGCGCATGTTTAGCTCGCAGGCAGCCGATAAAGGGCTTACGTACTCGGTCAATCTCGAGGACTGCGAAAACGTATTTGTCGTGGGCGACCGTATGCGTCTGTCGCAGATCGTCATCAACTTTATCTCCAATGCAGTCAAGTTTACCGAGCGGGGCGGCAGCGTTACCGTGACCCTGCGCGAGATGTACCAGGCAGACGGCGGCGTGAGCTATATGCTGCGCGTGCGCGACACGGGCAAGGGCATGGACCCGCGCTACGTCAGCAAGATCTTTAAGCCGTTTGAGCAGGAGGACCGCACCATTGCGCGTCGCTACGGTGGAACGGGTCTGGGCATGGCCATTACGAGCGCGCTTGTCGAGCTGATGGACGGCGAGATCGTCGTCGATACCGAGCCCGGCCGCGGCTCGACGTTTTCGGCCTACATTCCGTTGCGACTGGCCACGGCGGCGCAGATCGAGAGCCTAAAACTCAAGGAGCAGACGCTCGAGACGGCGTGCGATTCCATTGGCTCGTCGTTTACCTATCAGTTTGAGGACAAGCGATTCCTGTTGGCCGAGGATAACGAAATCAACGCCATGATCGTGATTGAGCTGCTGGCAAGACGAGGCGCGGCGGTCGATCGTGCCGAGAACGGCCAGGCGGTTGTTGAGCGATTTCGGAGCATGCCCGCGGGCACGTACGATGCGATTCTCATGGATATCCAGATGCCCGTGCTTAACGGCTGGGAAGCGGCGGAGCGGATTCGAGGGCTTAATCGTGAGGACGCCGGCGCCATTCCCATCATTGCGCTTTCTGCCAATGACTACACCGAGGACGTTGAGCGCTCGCGCGCCGCGGGCATGAACGGACATGTGGGCAAGCCCATCGACCTAAACGTTTTGAAAGCACAGCTGGCGGCCGCGACGGCCGAGGCAGCTTACCGGGGAAATGAGTAACCGTGATCGTTGAACAGTCGAACAGTATCATTAACGAAGTGAGCCGCGCCCTGCTGGGCAAGCGCGATGTGATTGAGAAGGCCCTCATGGCCATCTATGCCGGCGGCCATATCCTGTTGGAGGATGTGCCCGGTACCGGTAAGACGACACTGGCCCTGGCGCTTTCGCGCGCGCTGGGCCTGGACTTTAAGCGCGTGCAGTTTACGCCCGATACGCTGCCCTCGGACATTACGGGCTTTACGATGTTCGACCGCGACGCCGGCACGTTTCGCTTTGTGTGGGGCGCCGTCAACTGCAACATGCTGCTGGGCGACGAGATCAACCGCACCAGTGCAAAGACGCAGTCGGCCCTGCTCGAGGTTATGGAAGAGCGTGCGGTGACTATCGACGGGCAGACGCATCAGGTCCCGCGTCCCTTCGTGTGCATCGCAACCGAGAACCCGGTGGGCTCGGCGGGCACGCAACCGCTGCCCGATAGCCAGCTCGACCGCTTTATGGTTCGCCTGTCTGTTGGCTATCCGTCGCGCCAGGACCAGATCGATATCCTCAAGGCCCGTCGCTACGCCAACCCGCTCGACGATATTAAGCCCATGGTTGCCTGCGATGACCTGCTCGATATCCAAAACTACTTGGGTAATGTGCAGGTAGCCGACACGGTGCTGGATTATATCGTCCGTCTGTGCGAGGAGACCCGTCATGACGGTCTTGTTGAGCTGGGCGTGAGCCCCCGCGGCATTATCGCGCTCACGCGCATGGCGCGCGCCTGCGCTTTGATTCGCGAGCGCGACTATGTAGTGCCCGAGGATGTGCGCGAGGTATTTAAGGCTGTTTGCGCCCACCGTCTCGTTTTACGCCCCCAGGCCCGTATTGAATCGATTGGCGCCGCCGACGTTCTCGACCGCATCCTCGCTGCCGTTCCCGCCCCGTCTATGGGTCAGGTTCGCGGCCGCTCGTAGCGGATCGTGTACCTTTTGCGTCCTACGTTACGCCCATGATTGCCAACAAGATTACCTATATCGCGTCCGTCGCGCTCCTGCTCGCCACGTTCGTGTTTACCGCCAATGCGGCTGCGCTTGCTGCTGCCGCGGCGTTGATCGCCATGCCCGTGATTACGGTGGCGGCGTGCCGCTCGAGCGTTGCCTTGCTTAAGCTTAGCTTTGAGCTTCCCCGGTCGTGTGTTGTCAACGCGCCTCTTGTATTGCGCATCACACTGGATCGCCCGCTTATGTTTCGCGGTCGTATGGAGCTGTCGTTTTCGGTTTATAACCAGCTGACGGGAGCGCGGACAGTCTATCCCGTAAGTCTTGCCCCCGCGACGGGCAGGCCCGCTTTGTTTGAGCTGGAGCTCGATTCGACCGTCTGCGGTGCGCACACGATTACCCTTGACACCGCGCGCCTGGTCGACGAGATGGGCTTTACGTCGCTTGCTCTCGAGAATGCAGACTTTCATGGGTTGTTTACGGTCTATCCCGAGGTGCTCGACATCCAGGTTGTTCCTAACCAAAGTGCTTCTGCCGGTCTTGAGGGCACGAGCTACGATCCCCATCGAAGCGGCCAAGATGCCTCCGAGGTCTTTGACATAAGGCCCTATCACGAGGGTGATGCCGTTAAGTCGATTCACTGGAAGCTGTCGACGCGTTTTGACGACATGCTGGTGCGCGAGGCTTCGCGCCCACAAGACCACGCTATTGCCATCTTGTTTGGTGCGTTTGCGTGCGATTTTGAGCACGCAAGCCACGCTGAGGTTCTTTCTGCGGTGCTGGGTTTTACCGCATCGATATCGCTGGCGCTTATGCGTCAGGGATACCATCATGTGGTCGTGGCTGCCCCCGAAGGCTCTTTGGCTGTCTATCCCGTTGATGACCGACGTGGGTTCAATAGGATGCTTGATGCTTTGACGGCAACGCCGCTTGGCCCTGCCTATCCAACATCGCACGAGCACTATGCCAAGCTCGTGGCAGCAAAGGGCATTGGCAAAACGGTGCTGGTAACGGTGGGCGTCGATGAACAGGCCTATATCGAGATAGGCCGTCTGACCGATCTATCGGTACTCCATGTGTCGGATTCGGTCGAGTCGTATGGCATCGAGCACGGCGCCAACTACATCATCACCCATTGCCCGGTATCGAGCGATTCGGCCCGTATCAAGAGTCTGGAGCTCTAAGATGGACTTTGTGACTCTTACCTCGACGGAGCACATCGCTTCGAACAGTCGCGTTGTTGCCGTATTCCTGTCGGTGGCTCCCGCGGTGTTACTGTCTGCAGGTTTTTGCTGCACAATTGCTTGGTGCCTGAGCGTAACGTACATGGGGGTCATGCTTGCCGTCGCCGCTGGCGTGGCTGTTGCGCTGAGCGTTTTGGATGTTTCGCTGGCGTCGAAAAAGACCTCCCTCTGGATAGCCTTGGCTGCGGCGTCCGTGGCGCTTTTATGCGCGCTCTTAGTTCCTTCGGCGCGCTGGGGCTTCTATGCGTGCACCAATGCCGTTATCGCTCGCGTCAACTCGATCTGTGAGCTGTATATTCCATTGGTGGCAGACGCCGGCCTGCTGTGTGAATCTGTGCCGCTGGCAGTGCTCGCCGGTATGTTTGCCGGCTCACTCGCCTGGCTTTTTGCCAACTTGAGCGTTTCGTGGCCCACGCTCTTAATAATCGTTATCTGCGGCTCGGCCTCCATGGAGCTGCAGGCTGGTGATTCTGCGATATCTATGACACTGGGCGTTGCGGGCTGGCTTGTCCAGTGCCGTGCTGGCGAGTTGCGGGGCTCTACGGTAGGTTTGCCCCAGGTTCTTTTTGGTCTTGGTGGCCTGTGCGCCGCATGCGGTGTTCTCTTTGCGCTGATCGTTGCCCTTGTGCAGCCTCTTCCCGAGGTGCCCGCCCTGTCGGCGTCTGCCGTCAAAGCGGTCCAGAACGTTCGATTTGGGGATGATTCGCTGCCCGAGGGCGACCTTTCGCAAGCGGCGGACATGAACGAAGGCGAGTCCACGACGCTGTCGCTTGCCGCCAGCAAGACGCTCGGCGACGACCTGCTCATGAAGGGTTTTGTGGGCACGACGTTTGATGGCATGTCTTGGGGGCGCGGCGACTGGATGTCCTACGAGGGCGAATGGTCCGGCATGCGTGAATGGCTGCGTCAGAACGGTTTGACGGTAGCCGAGCAACGCGCCGCGTTTGATACCGAGACCGAGCGTGAGGGCGGCGAGCCTGTCGAGGCGGTTGAGATTTCAGTCAATGCCTCGGGCGCCAACCGCAGATACACCTATGCTCCCTATACGCTGCGCTCGCTGAGCGGTGCCGACGCAATGTTGACGGGCTCGACGATGCTAAGCATGGACCTTTTGCCGTCTAAGGCGTATCGCGTGATTGTCGATAACGTGCCGGTGGATGACGTCATTGCAGATTCGAGCTGGCTGGCGTCCTCCAAGAGCGACTATGCAAAAAGCGAGCGGGTGTACGCCGCTTTTGTTCGCGATAATTACTTGGACGTTCGCGAAGAGGAGCGGGATGCCATCGATGCATACCTGTTCTCGAGCGACAGCTGGGATGCTGGGGCGACTGTTTCGGATACAGCCGTGATCAGTCGCGTGCGCACGATGTTGGCTTCGCTTGCGGGACAGACGGATAACCCGCCAACCTATACCGGGGCGACGTCGTTTGTCGCGTGGTTCTTGGGCACGGCGCACGAGGGCAACTCTGCCTACTTTGCCACGGCGGCGACGCTTGCGTTTCGATCTGCGGGGATTCCCGCGCGCTATGTCGAGGGCTATCGGGCAGCAGATGATCAGCTGGCCGCTGCTGTTGGGGCAGGCGTAGCGCTCAACTTGACGGCTGCCGATGCGCACGCGTGGACCGAGATCTACCTTGACGGTCAGGGATGGACGCCCGTGGAGGTCACCCCTGGATACTATAGCCAGACGCTCGATGCCGATAAGATTATCGATGTGGGCGAGGCATGGAGCAACGGCGCCAACGATAAGACGCTCGATGCGGGCTCGGTCGCAGGACAGGCCGAGGATAAGCATCGCGAGGATGAGCCGGTAATGCATAACATTCCCGTTGTGGCCAAAGTTGGGGTCGGTTTGATCGGCACGGCGATTGCCGCCCTGCTCGCTCTGTTTGCTCGCAGGTTTGTCTTGCGCGCTCGGCGCACGCGGGCTATCGAGAGCGATGAGCAGGATATCTGCGTGCCGGCGCTCTATGGCTATCTTGCCCTTGTGATGAACCAAAGCGGTCTCGACGCCTTTGACGAGACCAAGCCGCTCGATTGCCTGGATGCCTTTGCTGCAGTGTTCCCCCAGATTGACCCGTGGGAATACCGTCGAGCGATTCGACTTCATCAAGCTTATGCGTTTGGTGGCCGCCAGCTTAAACCGAACGAGTTGCGCACGCTCCGACGTTTTACCGAACGCCTGCATCGGAGCATGCCGGCTCCGCAAACTGTTATTGAACGCTTCCGCCGCTACATGCTGCACGCGTTGTAGAGGGAGTAGGTCTACGTGTTTTCTAAATATCCTCAACATATGGCTTCGCACAAGAACGCGGCGTCGGCCAAATTAAAAGGCCCGCGGAATGCGTCCGCGCGCGTTCAGCATGCCGCTAAAAATATGTATCGCGCCAAGCCTTTGGCTGCAACGCGCGTTGTGGCAGCGGCGGTTTCGGTTGCTGCGGTCGGCGTATTTGGCGCGGTCGCCTTTGAGTTGGCTCAGAGTAATCTGAGCTTCGATCCTTCGGGGTATATCGCTGCATACAGTCACGGTGACGCGGAGTCCGGCGAGGCGTATCGGATCAGTCCGCTCTCGACGGATGCCGAGGCAAATCGTCATGACGAGGATAGCGACAGCCGGGACACGAGCGCACGTGAGCAGCAGGCGCGGCTCGATAATGCGCAGGGACAGGTAAATCTGACGGGGCAAAGCGGCACGACCGCCTACAACGTTACCGGCAGCGCCGATGGAACGGGCGTAGGAGTTGCGGGTGGTTCGGGCAGCGGCGCGGGCGGCGCTGGCGGCTCGGGAGGCGGGCAAAACGTTCCCGTTATCAATGCGGGCGGAGCATCTGGCGGCAATGCCGGCGGCGGTGCGGGCGGAAACGGTTCGGGCGGTAACGGCGGTGGTGGCGGCTCGGCCACCTCGACGGCCAATTCCTACAAGTATCTTCTTGCGGACCCCGCGCCCCAAAAGGGTGCCCCCATGGGAGACACAACGTTCTTTACGCAGTTTAACGGTGCAAATGGATTGATCGATCCCCATGAGGTGCAGATTTCACCCATGGAGGATGCAATCTACGATGGGCAGATGCTCGACGCCTGGACGCTGTTCTGCGCCATGGATGTCCACTGGAGTGACGACAAGGGCCTCTACTATCTTGCCTGCACCAAGGACGAGTTCGCCTCGTTTCCGTATCTCCGCATCGACTCGTGGACCAATGCCGCGGGCGAGAAGAATCCGGCGCTGTGCTCGAGCCAGCTGCTCACGGTAAGCGTCTCGCTGCGCTTGTCGCAGGATACGGCGTGGACGACGCGTAACGTTACCATCCAACCGGCGCGGTCGCGCCTGTTTGTGGTCGGCCAGCCCGATTCGATGGGCCAGCGAAGCGTGATTTGGAGCACGCTGAGCTCCAAGGAGAACCTGCTGGGTGTCAACACACAAGAAGCCTTTATGAAGCAGGCGGGCCATGTCGATTCGGAGGGCTACCTCAATGCCTTGTTGCTGGGGTGGCGCGAGAACGAGGCGGCCGTCCCGTATTTCTACACGCTGACACCCGGTCGCCATGTGGTGGTTCCCGGCGACATCGTGTCCATCGACCCCGCCTACAAGGTGCGTTTTCAGGGTTATGCTCTCGACGAGGACTATCGCTTTGACGACGACCCTACCAGCCTCAATAACTCACGCCTGCAGACGCTTGTCGATGTGGATGAGTCGGTCGTGTCGGTCGATGGCGGGGGCGAGACGCTCAGCGTTCCGCAGGGTGTGCAGGCGGTCGACGCCTATACCGACAGTCGTCAGCGTGAAGTCTTTACGTGGCAGATCAACAATCTAGAGCTACCGTCCTCGGTGTACTACGTCAACGTCAATGCGGGCTTTCAGGTGCTCGATGCCTACCGTGTCGCGTCGGATAACCCCGTCTATGCCGCAACGGATGAGGGTATCTTGACCTCTCGCGATGGCAAGGAGTATCTGGGCGTTCCCTACCGTACGCGCGAGCTCGATGTTCCCGCCGATATTGCCCATGTCGTCATTCCCGATCGCAATAAGCTCGATCGTATTGTTCTGCACGCGTCCAAAGAGGGCGAGTTGCCCCAGATTGACGTGAGCAATCTGCAGGACAGCACCCTGGTCGTCGACGATGCCGCGCTGCTCGATTTTATTACCGAGCACGCGGACGAACTAGAGAATGCCTACGGCGTATACGTGTCGCCCGCGACCAACCCCAGTGTCCAGCTCACGTACTCACAGGGGCTGGTGTACAACATTAATTCGCAGCTCGAAAGCGACCTGTGCTATGTGCTCGATACGGGTTCCAATATTGCCCTGGTGCAGATTTCCAACACCATCAAGAAGGGTGCCTTTGCGGGCAACACGTCGGTTGACACGCTGGTACTCATGCCGTGGTTTGACGATAGGGTGACGCTCGAGGACGGCAGCCTTGCGGGCGGTTCCGTGCGGACCATCGTGTGCGCAACCGACGAGCAGGTCGCGTATGTCGAGCAGCATAAGGCTGCTGCCGGTGCACCCGATGCGCGCGTGATTAAGATGAGCCTGTCTCAAGATGGGTACTTGTATTACGCCAACGCCGGCAAGACGATTTTGCTGTCCGCTGCAGGCGATGAGGATGGCAACCTGTCCGCGACCTTTGACGGCACCTTGCTTGCGGATGGCGGCAAGCAGCTCCAAGTAGATTCCATCGCACCGTATGCTTTCTCGGGCGATGCGGAGCTCAGGTTTGTCAATCTGGGCGAGAAGACGAGTGCCATCGGCCGTAACGCGTTTGAGAACTGCCAAAACCTTCAAGGTGTGTTTATCGGCACGCCTGATAGCATCGAGGTGGGGGCGGATGCCTTTAAGGGCTGCACGGGCCTGGGCTTTGTGGCGTCGCGTGCTAAAAAGGCTGTCTTTGCCACGACCGAGAATCCCAATCCGGCCGGCTGCACCTGGTATGCGTCCGATGGCGAGCTGCAGGGCTACGACAGCCGCTTTGTCACTGTCGACGGCATTTACGATTTTGCTTGCGATGCCCAAAGCGACGACGCGCCCCTTCTCTACGGCTATTACGATGGCGACGAGGAAGGCAAGCCAAGCATCCTGCTCGGTGCGCCCTCGATGCTCAACGGTACGATTGAGCTGCTGCCGAGTACGATTGAGATCTTTGGCGGCTATTCCTTGTCTGGCGCCAAGGACCTGCCTGGTGCCTTTGAGGGGACCGGAGGCGCGTGGGATGTCGATTGGGCTTCGGCTCCCAAGCTGGCATATATCGATCGCTATGCCTTCAGGAATTCCGGCATCGCCGGCGACCTGAACATCGATCTTCCCGATAACGATATCTACGTCGGCGTGTCGGCGTTCGAAGGCTGCACGAATCTTGTCTCGGCGTCTGTGCACGCGGCAACGATCGAAATCAGCGATCAGGCATTCATGGACTGCCCGAGGCTCGCGAGTGCATCGTTTGTGGCGGATACCAATGGCGACTACGACGCAGCTACGGGTGCGGGCTCTCGAAACTACCTGGCGTCATCGGTGTTTGGCAATGATGCCGCCTTTACGAACTTGACCGTCGGTACCGGTATCGCGACGCTGGGCTATCCATCGCCGGGTGTGGGTTTCTTCTTGGACGGCGCAACCGATGTCCAAGAGGAGGCCAGCCGCATTCACCTGTCGTTGCCCAGCGGCATGGAGCAGGACTACCTCAATGCATGGGTCTACGGACTCATTGGCTACGACGACTACGACACGTATTATGGCGTTGTGGAATTTGGCATGCTTTCCGATTGGTTCATGGGGGAGGGTCCGGAGCCGACGGCCGATGCGGTTAGGGCGCAGATGGCTCAGAACCTATTGGAGCCCGAGAATCGCCTGCGAACCATGATGGGGCTGCCGTTGGTCGAGGCTTCTACGGTAATACAGGCGGGTGGCGATGCGGCCGAGAGCCATGAATGGGAGATAGAGGACAACGGTGACGGTACTGCCACGCTGGTCTCGGCGCCGTCCGATATCGGGCGTGCCGATCTGGCGAGCGTGTTGACGGGGCCAACCGTAATCGACTCGAACGCCTTCTCGCGCTGCTCGAACCTCACCGAGATTGAGCTGTGCGATAAGGTGGTCGGCATCCAGAGCGGCGCGTTTATGGGCTGTAGCGATGTGACGGTGACGCTGCCTTCTGGCTGCCCGCTGCCGGAGTTGCTGGGCGGGATGGAGAGCATGCCGTTCTCGTTTGGCGGCAACGTGGCGCTCGATATTGCCGAGGTCGATCGCGAATCGCTGCTCAAGACATGGCCTCGTCAGATGGTGGGAGTTGCCACGGATGACGAGGAAGCCGACTACGTTGAGAGCAAGTGGTTCGGCAACGTCAACATGGATACGTTTGAGTCGCCGACGTTCGATGTGCTCAATAAGGCTGTAAATGAGCCCATCATGGAGTGTGAGAATTGCCTGCGCTCGCTGATGGGCATGGAGGCCATAAGCGATATCGGCGAGCTCGCCGCCCCCATCGATATCAATAAGTATCCGCAGTATTGGATTGCCGGCTAGGCAGGTTATGAGACGAGGCGGCCCCAGTCGATGGGGCTGCTGCCGTTTTGCTCGAGCAACTCGTTGGCAGTGGAGAAGGGGCGCGACCCCATAAAAGCGGGAAGTTCTGCCGTGGCGCGATTTGCCGAAAGCGGCGAGGGGTGCGTAGAGGCTAAACAGAACTTGCTGCTTTCCCTGCCCGCGCCGGTCGCGGCGAGCTTGCCCTCGACCATCTGCTGGGCAAAGCGGCCCCATGCCAAAAAGACGACCGGCTGGGGCAGCTGGCAGCAGCGCTCGATAACGTAGTCGGTAAGCGTGCTCCAGCCCAGCTTGGCTTGCGAGTTCGCGGCATGCTCGCGCACGGTGAGCGTTGTGTTGAGGAGCAGGACGCCCTGTTGAGCCCAGGGGGTGAGGTCTCCCGTGGCGGGAATGGGGCAGTCCAGATCGGCTTTGAGCTCCTTATAGATGTTACGCAGGCTCGGCGGCAACTTGGTTTGCGTCGCGGGGACCGAAAACGACAGCCCCATGGCCTGGTTGGGCCCGTGATAGGGGTCTTGACCCAAGATGACGACCTTGACCTGGTCGGCCGGCGTGTAGGCGAGGGCATTGAGGATGTCGTCTTGTGCCGGGTAGATGGTCTGCACGGCACGCAAAAGGGCGATGCGCTCGAGCAGCTGGTTCGTCGTGTCACGTACCGGCTGCGGCGCATCGCCCAACCAAGTTGCTATGTTGCGGTCGCGGGTTGCGGTGTCCATGGGGCTCCTTTATGGCAGATGCTCTGTTGGTATCTATTGTAAAGGCGCACCGGTTGCCTTTATGCCACGGCTGTATGAAGAGCGGAGTCTACGAGACGTGCTCGGGCGCTCCTGCCATATGAGCGTGTCCATGTGCGCGAAGGCGCGGAAGCTCGACGGTTGCCACCATGACGCCGGTGAGGATGAGGGCGGCGCCAAAGAAGGCGATGGGGCTCAGGACCTCGCCGACCAGGAAAAACGAGAAGACGGCGGAGCAGACCGGCTCGAGCGAGAAGGCGAAGCCAGTGGTTTCGGCAGGTACGTGGGGCTGCACGAGCGTCTGGGTGATAAAGCCGTAGGCAGAGCAGACGAGTGCGAGCGCAACGATAACGACGATCTCGCTCGGCGTGCTGGGAAGCGTGAAGCCGCCAAAGGTAAATGCGGCGATACCCGAGAACAAGCCGCCGAAGCCCAGCTGCCAAACGCCCAGAGCCAGTGGATCGACTTCTTCGACAAAGCGCTTGGCGATGATAATGTGGCCGGCATAGATAAAGGCCGAGAGCAGCATGATGATCGCGCCGGGATTCAGGCTGGTAAAGTCGGCGCCCGAGAGCAGCAACATGCCGCAGGTGACGATGGCTGTGCCGATGAGCGCCTTGCGCTCGGGGGCGCGACGCAGCAGGGCCGCGTTGGCAAACGGCACGATCACGACCGTCAGGCTCTGCAAAAAGCCGGCGGTGGAGGCGGAGGTGAGGCTGGAGCCCAGGCACATGCAGGTGATCTCGGTTGCCATGATGGCGCCGATGATGGCGGCGCGGACCATCAGGTCACGGTTGATGCGCACCGCGTGCTTGTGGAAGAGCAGCAGGCAGGCCGCAAAGGCGATGATGCAGCGCAGCGCGACGATGCTCGTGGCGTTCATGCTGTCCATGCCGATCTTCATGAGGGGGTACGAAAAGCCCCATGCGACGGGAACGGAAAATGAGAGCGCGATTGCTTTTTTGCGATCCATGGGACTCCTTTTGTTACAGAACGGTTTCGCAAAAAGGATTCTGCTCCCAGATATGGATGTAGTAAAGAGAATGTATCTTCAGTATGATTAAGAAATACTAATGTTGGAAGAAAAAACCCTGGCAAAACGTTTTACGGCTACATCGAAGTGGAGGCACGATGGCATCGCGGTATCAGATTGTATGTATGGTGGTCGATTGCGGCAGCCTGAAACGTGCCGCCGACGCGCTGGGCTATACGCAAAGCGCGGTGAGCCAGGCCGTCAAGGCGCTCGAGCGCGAGCTGGGCACCACGATTATCGAGCGCGGCAAGCAGGGCGTCTCGCTTACGCGCGACGGCAAACAGTATCTGCCGTATCTGCGCCAGATCGTAACGGCCGAGGCCGAGCTCGAGGGCAAGCGTCAGGAGTTGCTGGGGCTTTCATCGACCGACATTCGCATTGCGACGTTTACCAACGTGAGCCGTACCGTGCTGCCGCGCGTGATCCGCGACTTTGGGGCCCTGCATCCGGGCGTGCGCTTTACCCTCAAGCAGGGCGATTACACGCGCAACGCCCAATGGGTGCACGATGGCGTGGTTGACTTTTGCTTTACGGCGCGTGGATTTACCACAGGGCTCGAGAAGCGCGTGGCCTATCATGACGAGCTGGTGGCGCTGTTGCCAGCCGCCCATCCGCTGGCGGCAAAGGAAAAGGTGACGCTCGCCGACCTCGCGTCCGAACCGTTTGTGCTGCTGGATGAGGGCGAGCAGAGCCTGGTGCTCGATGCATTCGCGGCGCACGGGCTGTCCCCGCACGTGACAAGTGAGGTTACCGACGACTACACCATTATGGCGATGGTGGAGGAGGGCCTCGGCGTGAGCATGCTCTACCGGCGTACGGTCGAGGGCATGCAGGCTGATATTTGCGTGCGTCCCATCGTGCACGCTCCCTCACGCGACGTCGTGGCAGCCTGGCGCAGCTGGGATACCATGCCGATCGCCACGAGGCGCTTTATCGACTACATGAGCTCACATATCGTGAGCTAGTTGCCGATGCGCCACCTTGTTGGATGTGTCTAGCGCGCCCCAGTCTTGGCTTGCGCCAGACGATAGGTGCGTGCCGGATGGCAGAGCAATACCGCCACGACCATAAAGAACGCTGTGGTGCCCAGGCTGATGGGGTAGACCATCATGATGTTCGCAAAGGTGCGGAAGTGCGGGAACACGCAGAACACCCAATAGAAGCGGATGCCGCAGACGCAAATCATGGTGATGAGGGCGGGCATGAGCGAGATGCCAAAGCCGCGCAGATAACCGGACATGTTTTCGTAGAACATGCTAAAGGCGTACGCCGGGAAGATCGAACACACGCGGATATAGCCGATCGAGACGATGTTGGGGTCGCTGTTGAACAACGCCAGGATCTCGCGCCCCAGACCGACGATGACGATAATCGTGGTGAGTGCAACGATGCCGCCTTCGACCAGGCAGACCTTGAGCGTTTTGGTGCAGCGGTCGATCTGGCGGGCACCGTGGTTTTGTCCCACAAAGGTGGTGCAAGCCTGGCTAAAGCTGTTGAGCAGGTTGTAGCACACGTACTCCAGGCTCATGGCAGCGCTGGATGCCGCCATGACCTCGGTGCCCAGGCTGTTGATGGCGGACTGGATGATGATGTTGGCGACGGCAAAGACAGCGCTTTGGATGCCGGCGGGCAGCCCGATCTTGACGATGCGCTTGAGGGCGACGGGGTCGATAGCCAGGTCGCGTGGGGTGACGCGGACGACGGAGTCAGTCTTGAGCAGGTGGACAAAGAGCGTGCCGGCGCTGACGGTGTAGGCGATGGCGGTGGCGATGGCGACACCCGCGACGCCCCAGTGGAGCACGGGGACAAAGATGAGGTCCAGGCCAATGTTGAGGACGGTGGACACGGCGAGCGCCTGCAGCGGCATGCGGGTGATGCCGACGGAGCGGAAGATCGCGGCCTCAAAGTTGTAGAGCAAGATCGAGGGCATGCTGAGCAAAAAGACGCGCAGGTAGAGCGAAGCGAGCGGCATGGTCTCGGCAGGCACGTTGAGCGCAGTGAGCATGGGCTCGGCAAAGATCTCGCCCAGTGCGATGACGACAAAGCCCACGAGCGCCATTAAAATCGAGGTATGGACGGCGCGTTTGACCATGTTCTGATCGTTGCGGCCGATAGCGTTGGCGATGACCACGTTGGAGCCAAGCGACATGCCAATAAACAGGTTGATCATAAGGCTGGTGAGCGGCACGTTGGAGCCGACCGCTGCCATGGCGAGGGTTCCCTGGTCGCCCGAGAAGTTACCGATAATGACCGTGGCGATGAGATTCGACAGCTGCTCCAAGATGCTCGTGGCGGCGACGGGGAAGGCGAACAGGGGAATATTGCGCCACAGCGAGCCGGTAGTCATGTCAATGTGCTTAGATGCGGTATCAGCCATACGCTCTCAATCTCTAACATGCTCTTTTGTGCTTATTTGCGCAGACGATGATACTCCCAATGCAACCAGTCGGCACTTAGGGACGTTCCTTTTCTGCCGGCAGTTGGGGACACTCCTTAGTCATTTAAGAACGTCCCCAATGACTAGGTGGGGGAGGCGTGCGACAATGGTGGGCGTTGTGTTGTCCGCGCTAAGGAGTTGCCATGTTGTTGTGTCCCGTTTGCCATGAGCCGTTGGTGGACGACGAGCGCGGTGCCGCATGCGCGGGCGGACACCGGTTTGACCGTGCGCGCGAGGGCTATCTGTACCTGTTGCGCTCGTCCAAGAGCGGCGACTCCATGGGCGATCCCAAGTCGCAGGCGCGCAGCCGTCGTGACTTTCTAAACCGCGGTTACTATGCGCCGTTGCGCGATGCGATGGTTGGGCTGGTGCGCGAGCAGGTGTCTGGGCGTGCGGCGTCTACGGGCACTCCTGTGACCTTGCTCGATATTTGCTGTGGCGAGGGCTACTACACCAGCGCCATGGGTGCGGTGCCGGGCGCGGATGCCTACGGGTTCGACTTGGGCAAAGAGATGGTGCGCCTGGCCGCCAAGCGCGGCGATGCGACCTACTTTGTGGCCAACATGAAGGACATCCCCGTGGCGGGCGGCGCCTTCGATATGGTGACCGAGCTCTTTGCCCCCTTCAACGAGCGTGAGTTTGCCCGCGTGCTGGCACCCGAGGGCTCGCTCTACACCGTGGTGCCGGGTGCTCGGCATCTGTTTGGGCTCAAGGAGGTGCTCTACGACACGCCGTACCTTAACGATGAGAAGCTGCCGAAGACCACCGAGCTGGAGCTGGTCGGGACGCAGCGGGTGTCTGCGAACATTACGCTCCAGACCCAGGCCGACATCGAGGCGGTGTTCCAGATGACGCCGTACTATTACCGTACGCGCCCCGCCGACAAAGAGCGCCTGGCAAACCTGGACACCCTTCAAACCGACATCGACTTCATCATCGCCGAGTACCGCCACTAACCTACCAAAAAGGGACAGGTTTATTTTGGCAGGTTTTATCTGGGCAAATGCAAAGGGTCGACTGCGTTGCTGCGCGATCGGCCCTTTTAGTTGCTTGATAGCAGGGGTTATGGGAGGCAGGTGCCTACAGGCGGTCCTTGTTTTCGGCCTTAATGTCGTGTGCCTGCTGAATAAAGAGCAGGTCGTACACCACGATGACAAAGGCGCCAAAGTTGATGGCGTCGCCGCCAAACGCGGGAAGCGTGAGCACGGCCCGCGCAATCGTGGCGATTGCGGCGACGATGCCGAGCTTAAACGCGCCATCCACCTGCGAAGGCTTGTTGGCGCCCTTGATGCCCGCAACGCCCGCGGCAAGATCGACAACGCCCTTGGCGACCAGCACGACCGCGGCGAGCATGGCGTTCGATCCGTAGGTGGACTCGAGCTTGCCGGTCGCGATGCCGGCGATTCCCATGACGAGACTGGCGATGCCCAGAACAAAATAAATCAGGGCAAGGATTTTGAGTGTCTTGCGAGCGGCGCTCATAGCTGGTCCTTTCGATGCGGGCGCGGAGAATCTGTCGCACCCAGGTTGCGGCACATATCGTGAAGCACATTGTAGTTCAACGGGGCGATGCGTGCGTTTGAAAGCGTTTCTTACCTGCACGGTCCAACCTTTCAAAAAGGAAAGCTGGGCGTAAGTCAAATCGATGGCAGCGCATGCGCGGCGCTGCGATGATGAGGCCATGGTAAGAGCTGGACCGAAGGAGGAGCCATGATGTACGGAGTCAAGCAAGTGGATGAGCCGCGGTCGCTGGGAAGGCGCATGAGTGATTCTGTGATCGCTGCCGTGTGCACGGTATTGATGGCTGTGCTTTGCATTGGGATGCTGTGGACCATGTCGCATGTGGGACAATAACGGACGGTTGGGTGCCAACTGAGGTGGCGCTCACGTATTCGTTTTGTTTGCTAAGGAGTGTCCATGGGCGTCGTCGATCCCTTTTCTGTTGCTCGGGCTGCTGGGCTCGAGCTCGTGCGGACGTCCGAGGGCCTTACGCTCACCGACGGCACGATGGAGTTGCGTGCCGATTTTGGCCGCATGCTTCCACGGCTCAAGCAGGGTCGTCTGCAGCAAGAGCTGCTGGTAAAGGCTGCGCGCGCAAAAGGCATCGAGCAGCCGTGGGCGATTGACGCCACGGCAGGCTTTGGCGAGGATTCGCTGCTGCTGGCGGCCGCGGGCTTTACCGTCGATTTGTATGAACAGGATTGCGTGATTGCGGCGCTCCTCAAGGATGCCTTGGATCGCGCGGCAGATGATCCGGCGCTTGCGGTTGCCGTGTCGCGTATGTGCTTACATGCGGGCGAGGACAGCATTGCTGGCCTTCGCCATACAGCCGAGCTGATCGGGCAGGGCGAGCTTGCCGCTCCCGACGTGGTGTATCTGGACCCCATGTTTCCCGAGCGCACCAAGAGCGCGGCGGTGAAAAAGAAGTTCCAACTCTTGCACCATTTGGAACAGCCGTGTGCCGATGAGGAGACGCTGGTCGAAGCTGCGCTTGCGGCGCGCCCGCGCAAGGTCGTTATCAAGCGGCCGGTAAAGGGCCCGCTGCTTGCCGGCGTTAAGCCGAGCTATCAACTTGCGGGCAAGGCCGTTCGCTATGATGTTTTGGTGCCGCCGCGCCCGTAGCTTGCGTGCGATGGCCGGCGCTTCGCCAGCGCCGTGCCGATGCGGGGTCTATTTCCAGGGGTGCGACGTCAGATGCCACCCGCCGCAGTATTCGCATTTGTAGCAGGCTAAACCACGCCGCCCACGGTTTTCGCAGTCGGCCATAGCGGCCTCGGCCTCGGCGCGTGTGTCGTAACGGTTTTTGCGCTCGCACGACTTGTAGCGCCAGGCCTCATCGCGCTCGGCGTCCAGGGCGTCGCGGCGCTCGTCCTCGCGCGCAAACAGGTCGCTCATATCGCCGCCCGTGGCAGCGCCCAAAAACTCGCTTTTGGCCTTTGACCAGGCGGCTCGCTTTTTGCTTCCCATCTGCTTCGTGCCCTTTCCAAACGCTGGTATCATTGCTCAATCAAAGTGATACCAATAAACGTGAGGTCGCCGCGTGATGATCAGAAAAACCCTCGATACCGACATTCCCGCCGTCATGGCTATCTATGATGCCGCCCGCGCCTTTATGCGCGCGCATGGCAACGCCACGCAGTGGCCCGAGGGCACGCCTTCGACCGAGCAGTTGGCTGCCGATATCGCCGCTGGTGGCAGCTATGTGTGCGAAGTCGACGGTCGCGTGGTGGCGACGTTTGCCTTTTTGCCGGGCCCGGACGAGTGCTATGACGTCATCGAGGACGGTCAATGGCGCAGCGACACTCCGTACGCCGTGCTGCACCGCGTGGCATCCGACGGCACCGTGCACGGTATCGCGGCCGCGATGTTTGCCTTTGCCAAGGAGCGCGCCGACCATCTGCGTATCGACACGCACGCGGACAACCTGCCCATGCAGGGCGCGAGCATGAGGGCGGGGTTCGAGCGCGCCGGCGTCGTGTATGTGTCAGACGGCACGCCGCGTGTTGCGTTCGACTGGCTGCGCGAGGCATAAGAGCGGGGACGCGTATCAGCAATCCATATACATGAAAATGGCCCCGGATGGGCCCTTTTTGATCGCTGGGCTGTTAAGGGGAGGTGCCGGCTTTCGCAAGGCGCGAACCTGCGAAAATCGCCGCGCGGCAACGCGGGGCGATGAGCTCGGTCGGGGGATAGGGCCCGCTTCGCCCGCCGGCCCGTAAATTGTATCATCCAGTGTGGAACGAGGGTGCCCGTTGCCACGTGCGATGGGCTTGCAATAAGAGGAGAGCCATGTCGAAGCAAGCGGTCGTTGGAATCTTGGCGCATGTCGATGCCGGCAAGACTACGCTGGCCGAGGCCATGCTGTTCAACGCAGGTCGCATTCGCAAGCGCGGCCGTGTGGACGACGGCGACTCGCACCTGGATACCAACGCTATCGAACGCGAGCGCGGCATCACGATTTTCTCGTCGCAGGCCGTGCTCGACCACGGAGATGCCCACGTCATGCTCGTGGATGCACCCGGCCACGTCGATTTTTCTGCCGAGGCAGAGCGCACATTGCGTGCGCTCGACTACGCGATTTTGGTTGTGGGCGCCAACGACGGCGTGCAGGGACACACCGAAACCCTGTGGCGCCTGCTTGCGCGCTATGACATCCCGACGTTCGTCTTTATCAACAAAATCGATTTGGAGAATCCTGGCCGCGATGTTTTACTGGCGCAACTTGGGCAGCGCCTTTCCGAGGGCTGCCTCGATGCGAACGAACTGCTGGCGGGCGGCGCCGCTTGGGAGGACGCTGCCGCGTTGGACGAGGCGGCCCTCGAGGAGTTTCTTGAGACGGGTGAGCTTTCCATCGCAACGCTGTCGCGCATGGTTGCCGAGCGCAGGCTCTTTCCCTGCTTTGCCGGCTCGGCGCTCAAGGACCAGGGCGTGGGCGAGCTGCTGGATGGTATGTGCACGCTGATGCGTGAGCAGGCGTGGGCCTCGGAGTTCGCCGCGCGTGTCTATCGTGTCAGCCGAGGTGTTCGCGGCGAGCGCTTGGCTTGGATAAAAGTGACCGGCGGCACGCTGCGTGCAAAACAGATGATTGACGGGCGCTCCGGTGCCGAGGTATGGGAGCAGAAGGTCGATCAGGTGCGCATCTATAACGGCGAGAAGTACGAGCTTGCCCAGGAAGTTGCCGCTGGCGGTATTTGTGCCGTGACGGGTCTTGCGCACGTTCGCCCAGGGGACGCCTTGGGCGCGGAACCCGCGTGCGATGCGCCCGTCATTGCGCCAGTTCTCACCTATACGGTGCTTCCGGGCGAACACGACGTCCACACGGTGTTCAAAGCATTGACTGAGTTGGCGGATGAAGATCCTATGCTCGGCGTAAGCTGGAATACGCATCTTGAGCAGATTCATTTGCAGTTGATGGGCGCCGTGCAACTCGAGGTCGTACAGCGGGTGTTGGTCGATCGCTTTGGCCTTTCGGTTGCGTTTGAGTCTGGCGGCATTCTCTATAAGGAGACTATTTCGCAGCCGGTCGAGGGCGTGGGCCACTTTGAGCCGCTGCGCCACTATGCCGAGGTGCATTTGCGCCTGGAGCCGTTGCCAGCGGGTTCGGGCGTGCAGTTTGGCACCGTGACCTCGACCGACAAGCTCGATCTTAACTGGCAGCGTTTGGCACTCACCAACGCCATGGAGCGCGATCACCTGGGCGCACTGACCGGCTCGCCCATCACCGATGTGCGCATTGCGCTTACGGGCGGCCGCGCGCATGCCAAACACACCGAGGGCGGCGATTTTCGCCAGGCCACGTACCGCGCGATTCGCCAGGGTTTGATGCAGGCGCGTGAGGTCGGCGCAGCCGTGCTGCTGGAGCCGTGGTATCACTTTGAGCTCGAGGTGCCGGGGGAGTGCGTGGGCCGGGCGCTCTCGGATGCCACGCACATGGGCGCCGAGTACAAGCCGCCGACGATGGCGGGAGACCGGGCGAAGCTTGTGGGTCGCGTGCCGGCATCCGAGGTGCAGGATTATGCGCTGGAGGTGGCTGCCTACACGAGCGGTCGCGGTCATCTGTACCTGGAGTTCGCCGGCTATGCGGCTTGCCATGATGCCGAGCGCGTCATCGAGGCGGCCGCCTATGAGCCCGAGGCCGATCTGCCCAACACGCCCGATTCGGTCTTTTGCTCTCACGGCGCCGGCTATACCGTCAAGTGGTACGACGTACCCGCCGCGGCGCACGTAAAGATCGATCCCGCCACCTTCCGCCCCTATCGCCCCGCCGACGCGGAATTTTTCGGCCACATGTGACAAAGGGACAGCTCCTTTGTCACATTCAGTTGGTATAACTCGGTATAAGTTGGTATAACTATTGCAGGCCTTTGCCAATCCGAGGAGGCCGACATGAATCCAAATCCCTTTAAGCCAACGGCTGGTAAGCGGCCTCCGATACTCATCGGTCGCGAGTCGGTCATCGAAGATTTTGAGGAAGGGCTCGATAACGGTGCCGGAGCGCCGGGCAGACTCATGCTCATTACAGGAAACCGCGGCTGTGGCAAAACAGTTCTCCTGCGGGAGCTGCAACGTCTGGCCAGTGAGCGCGGATGGGCGGTTGTCTCCGATACCGCTTCGCTTGGTTTATGCGACCGCTTGGCCGACGCACTCCGCTCGAATAAGCCCGTTGTGACGTCAATGGAGTTTGGCCCATCGTTTGGACGGATGTCGGTTGAGGCGGCGCGGGCAAAAGGCGAGACGTTGCGAGGGCTGGTCAACGAACGTCTCAAGAAACTCGGCCCAAGCAAGGGTATTCTGTTTGCGATTGACGAGGCTCGATCTGCGTCTATCGAGGAACTGGCGGCTCTCGCCGTTCTCTATCAGCAGGTGCTCGGAGATCAGGATGCCACGGGCTTGCCCGATAGCGACCAGCGAGGTCTTGCGTTGGTCTTTGCCGGCTTGCCCAGTATGGTTGACGATCTGCTCGAAGAGCCGAGCGTGACGTTTTTGCGACGTGCCCAGCAGCGTACGTTGGGGACGATTTCTTTGCCCAAGGTGCGCGATTCGTATATCCAGACGGTCGAGTGTGCCGGTCTTTGCGTTGATGCGGGGACGGCGGACCTTGCAGCGCACAAGAGCATGGGGCATCCCTATATGGTTCAGCTGGTGGGATATTACATGTGGCGGTCTGCTGTCCGGCGTGGCTCGCAAGTCATTGAAAGGCGCGATGTCGAGGATGGCCATGCGGATGCCGTCTCCGAGTTCTACGAAGCGGTTGACGCGCCTCTGTATTACGGGCTGCGCACCCCACAGCGTCTCTTTATCGAGGCCATGGCGGTTGACGAGGACAAGCCGACGCGTATGGCGGATATCATTGAGCGCTGCGACCGCACCCAGAGCTGGGTGAGCAAATACCGCGCGAGCCTGATTCGCGAGCGCGTCATCGAGGCCGCCGGATACGGCCTCGTCCGGTTTGCCGTGCCCATGCTGGGCGAGTACATCCGCGAACGCATTTTATGGCATGAGTAGGGTGATAAAAGTGACGGAACAGAAGATGAGCCCGCAGGCTATCGAGGTGCGTGGCGCGCGCGTGCACAACCTCAAGGACATCGATATCGATATCCCGCTGGGAAGGCTCGTGGGTATTGCCGGCGTGTCGGGCTCGGGCAAGAGTTCGCTGGCGCTGGGAGTTCTTTATGCCGAGGGCTCGCGCCGTTACCTGGAGGCGCTCAGCACCTATACCCGCCGTCGCCTAACGCAGGCCGAGCACGCTCAGGTGGATGAAGTGCTGCACGTGCCGGCGGCACTCGCGTTGCATCAGCGTCCCAGTGTGCCGGGCGTGCGCTCGACCTTTGGCACCATGACCGAGCTCAACAATAGCCTGCGTCTGCTCTTTAGCCGCTGCGCCCATCACGTGTGCCCGCATTGTGGGGCGCGTGTGGAGCCGAGCCTTAACGTGGCTGCGGGCCTGTCGCTCACGTGCCCCGCATGCGGTCACGAGTTCTACGCGCCGGGCGCCGAGGACCTTGCCTTTAACAGCGGCGGCGCGTGTCCTACCTGCGGCGGTACCGGCGTCATGCGCGAGGTGGACGAGGCGAGTCTGGTGCCCGACGAGTCAAAGACCATCAACGAGGGCGCGGTGCTTCCCTGGGGCACGCTCATGTGGGATCTGATGAAGCAGGTGGCTGGCGAGATGGGTGTGCGCACCGACGTGCCGTTTAACCAGCTCACGCCTGCCGAGCGCGATACCGTGTTTCATGGTCCGGCGGTTAAGAAGCACATTCTTTACGTTCCCAAAAACGGCGAGGGCGCCACGCCGCTCGACTTTACCTATTACAACGCCGTCTATACCGTTGAGAATGCGCTCGCCAAGGTTAAGGACGATAAGGGACTTAAGCGCGTAGCTCGCTTTTTGCGCGAGGGCCCGTGCCGCGATTGCGGCGGCACGCGTCTCTCCGAGGCTGCGCGCCAGCCCCAGGTGCGTGGTATCAATCTGGCACAGGCGGCGGCCATGACGCTGGGCGAGGCGATTGAGTGGGTGCGCGAGGTGCCTTCATCCTTGCCGGCCGAGATGCGGCCCATGGCCGGGGACATCTGCGATTCGTTTTTGAGTACGGCCCGCCGCCTGGTCGACCTGGGCCTCGATTACCTTTCGCTCGACCGCGCCGGTGCCACGCTATCCACAGGTGAGCGCCAGCGCGTGCAACTTGCCCGCGTGGTGCGCAACCGATCGACGGGCGTGCTGTATGTGCTGGACGAGCCTTCGATCGGCTTGCATCCCGCCAATGTCGATGGCCTGGTGGGCGTGATGCGCGATCTGGTGGACGACGGCAACACCGTGGTTGTTGTCGACCACGACACACGCGTGCTGGCAGAAGCCGACTATCTGGTCGAGATGGGTCCCGTTGCCGGAGCGGGCGGCGGTCATGTAATCGCCGCCGGTTCGGTGGACGAGGTCGAACAATCGCAGGGTAGCCGCATCGCGCCGTTTTTGCGCTCGGACCCCAAGCGCCTGCGCCCGCAGGTGGCTGACGACGAAATGTTCGATCTGGGCCATATCCGCATGGCGACCGATGCCATCCATACCGTCAAACCGCTTGAAGTCGATATCCCGCGCGGCCGCCTTGTCGCGGTAACGGGTGTTTCAGGCTCGGGCAAGACGACATTGGTGCTCGAGACGCTCATCCCGGCGCTCAAGGCGCAAGCGGCCGGCGAGCGCCTGCCCAGGCACGTGCGTTGGATCGATGCCGATGACATTGCCCGCGCCAACCTGATTGACGCTACGCCCATCGGCGCCAATGTGCGCTCGACGGTGGCAACTTATGCCGACATCCATGATGAGCTGCGCCGCGCCTTTGCCCGTGCGCCCGAGGCCAAGGCGGCCGGCTACAAGGCGGGTGCTTTTAGCTACAACACCGGCGCCTTGCGCTGCCCTACGTGCGACGGTACGGGCTCGATATCGCTCGACGTGCAGTTTTTACCCGATGTCGAAATCGTCTGCCCGGCATGTCGTGGTTCGCGTTATGCAGACGTGGCTTCACATATCCATCGCGAGGGCAAGGACGGGAGTCTGCTTACGTTGCCTCAGCTCATGGACATGAGCGTGGACGAGGCCATCGACGCCACACTGGGACTCAAGAAAGTTCAGACGCGCTTGCAGACCTTGCACGACCTGGGATTGGGTTATCTCACGCTTGGTGAGCCTACGCCGGCGCTTTCGGGCGGCGAGGCGCAGCGCCTTAAGCTTGCGAGCGAGATGGGCCGCGTGCAGGATGATGCCGTGTTCGTGTTCGATGAACCCACGATCGGCCTGCACCCGCTCGATGTTCAGGTGCTGCTGAGTGTGTTTGACGGCCTCGTTGCCAAGGGCGCCACAGTTATCGTGATCGAGCACGACCTCGACCTTATCCGTAACGCCGATTATGTGATCGACATGGGTCCGGGCGGTGGCGATGCGGGCGGGCGAATCGTCTACGCCGGTACGCCGGGCGACATCGCAGCTTGCTCCAAGAGCATTACCGGCCGCTATCTATAGGCGATGTGACAAAGGGACAGTCCCTTTGTCACATCCGATGCCTATTTCACGCATTGAGCTGCGAGATAGTCGCGGAAGAACGGTAATTCAAAAGCGACGATTCCGCGCCCGCGTTCTCCAATGATGCCGGCGTCTATCATGCGGCGTCGGTAGCGGGAGACCTGTTGCGGCGAACGCTTAAGGCGCTCGACAAGGTCAGCGGTGGTGGACTCTTCTTCGTCATCGAGCATGGCGATGAGAAATCGCTTGTCCTCTGCAGTGAGTTCCCGGTAAGTCGCTGCGAGGATTCGGTCGTCCATTTCATCGCGTGCGATTTTGATTCCCTGGTCAAAGTCGCGAGATGATATTTCCCTCGAGTTGCTCGTGAGATCCCAGGCGCGGTAACCCACAAGCTGCAAAAGGAAAGGAAAGCCCGAAATCGAGCGAACGGCCTTGTCGATTCCCTCGGCATCCGCCAAACGGTCGTTTTCCTGGATCGTTCGGATCAAGGCCTCGCGCACGTCATAGTCGGCAATGCGACCCAGATGATATTGCTGGGCGCGACGAAGGAACGAGACCGTCTTGTGATTCAGTAACGTCGAGACGTTGTTAGGAAGTCCCGCCATGAGCAGCGCGACGCGTTTCCCATCGGTCACAAAGTGCTGATACGTGGCTGCGAGCTGGATCATCTCGTCGAGCGTCGGGTCGACCTCATCAACCGTGACGAGCAGGCCGGTGCCCGTTTCGTTGAGCTGGTCGATGATGCCGCTCATGCGATAACGCCAAGTCGAGGCATCGTGAACGCGATTGACCTCGATACTGCCGAGCGGCGCGATTCCAAGGCCGGTGACTTCGAGGTGACTGGACGAGTCGATGAGATGGACTGCGGCGCGTTTCGTCCCGAACTCGATTTCCTCAAGCATTCCAGGGAGCGCGGTCGTCTTTACGGCTATCCAGCCGTGGGATTCCGCCCTTGTCGCGAGCGACGACATGAGAGCGGTTTTGCCGGTTCCACGCGCGCCTGAGAAGATCGAGGTCAATTCCGGGCGTCTACGCTGACTCAAGAAGGCACGGTCCAAATCCCGAATAATCTGTTGTCTGCCGGCGAGATGGGCAGGAACCTCGCCAAAGCTAGGGGTAAACGGGTTTTCGAGATATTCCACAAGGCTCTCCTTTCGCATCGCCGTTTAACTTCATTTTATTCTAGTAAATTCTGATTAAAAGCGATGGCTCGTTATTTGGTGCATCAATGTGACAAAGGGACTGTCCCTTTGTCACATTCCCGGAAAGCCTGTCTGGCGCAGGGCCTCGTAGAGGACGATGGCGGCGCTGTTGGAGAGGTTGAGTGCGCTGATGCGGTAGTCGTCCGGATTGACGAAGTTGCCGCAGATATCCTGCCGAAGGATGGCCTCGTGGCTGTCCTCGGTATGTCCCAGCGATTCCTCGTGGGCTTCCCATGCCTCGGCGTTGTCAAGCGAATCGCAATCGCGCAGCATCGGGATGCGCTCGCAGCGCTCGGGCGCCGCGGCAAGCAGTGGCTCGGGAATCCCCGAGCTCTCGCTGCCAAAGACCAGATAGTCGCCGTCGCGGTAGGTGCTTTGCGCATAGGTGCGGCGTGCCTTTTTGGTCAACAGATGTAGGTGCTCGTCGGCAGGGGAGAGGCCATTGCGCGCAAGGAAATCCTCCCAGCCGGCATATGTCGTCACGTCCAAGTTTTGCCAGTAACCCAGGCCGGCGCGACGCACCGTCTTGTCGTCGAGCGAAAAGCCCAGCGGTTCCACCAGATGCAGGCGTGCGCCGGTAACCACGCAGGTGCGGCCGATATTGCCCGTATTGGCCGGAATCTCGGGTGCATACAGCACGATATTGAACATGAATCTCCTTGGCTCAGAATGAAAAACCACCACGAAGGGGACAGGCACCTTCGTGGTGGTTAGGCGGTTACGTGGGCGGAAAACGCCCGCTTTGATAACCTAGGCGCGGTGCCAGTCGGTCAGGCAGGCATCGAGGGCGGCGATGAGCGCGTCCTTGTCCATGTGACGCCCGATGATGCACAGGCTCGTCATGCGGTCGCCCGTCTCGTCGTCCCAAATCTGCATGATCTCGGGGTTCTCGTCGATAATCTTCTGCTTCTCGCCCTCGGGCGCAGAATCGACAAACAGACCGTTCTCCATCAGGCGCATCTGGTGGCCGGCCTGCTCAAACATGTAGCACATGTCCGGATCGCCGGTCTGCCACAGCGGACCCTTGACGCGAATGACTTCGTCGGGCCACTCCTGCTCAACAAAATCGGTGAACTTCTGCAGGTCAAACGGCTTGCGGCGCGAGTACACAAAGGTCTCGATGTCGTACTCGAGCACCTCGGGGTCGTCGTGCTCCTCGGGATGCTCCATGGCCTCGATCCAAGCGGCGGAGTTGTAGGCGCGCATAAAGTCGAAGCGGCCGGTGTCGAGCAGCTCCTCCATGGGGACCTCACCGTTTTGGGCCTCGACAATCGCGGCGTCCTTCTGCAGGCTGCGCACGATGGCCTTGAGCTCGGCAATCTGCTCGGGCGTGACGGTATCGGTCTTGTTGAGGATCAGCGTAGAGCAAAACTCGATCTGCTGAATGAGCAGGCTCTCGATGTCATCCTCGTCAATGTCCTCGGCCAGCAGGTCGCGACCGCCGTTGAACTCGTCGTACATGCGGGCGCAGTCGACCACGGCCACGATGTTGTCGAGCGCGAGCTTGGGCTCGCCGCCCACCTTGGCCTCGTCGCAGAAGCTCGAGATGGTGTAGGCGATGGGGATAGGCTCGCAAATACCCGAGGCCTCGATGATGATGTAGTCGAACTTGCCCGAATCGGCGATGCCCTGCAGCTGGTTGGCCAGGTCGTCCGAAAGCGTGCAGCAGATGCAGCCGTTGGTGAGCGGGATGAGGTCGTCGGTCTCGGAAAGGCCGCCGTCGGCGATAAGGCTAGCGTCGACGTTGATCTCGCCGATATCGTTGACGATCACGGCGGCGCGGATGCCGCCGTCGTTGGCGAGGATGTGGTTGAGCAGCGTGGTCTTGCCGGCACCGAGGTAGCCGGTAAGCATGATGATCTTCACGGGTTTGTTGGGCATGTGCCCTCCTTTGTTAGACATGGCTTACAGTTGAATCTTATGCCAAACGCCTGCTCTTATACCCACGCGCCGACAAATAACACAGGCTACTCCCAGGCTCCCCATACATCAGGGCAATAACCGGCGGTGGCCTTTTTGCCGTTGCGCACGATGGGCTCGGCCAGAACCTGCTGGTTCTCGAGTAGCTTGTCGAAGCGCTGGCTGGGGGTGAGGTGCTGGATGAGTGCGAGCGTCTCCTCGTCCTTAGCCTTGGGGTTGAGCAGCTTGTCGATGCCGCCGACCGCCTGCATCACGCTCGTGAGCTCGCCCTTGCTCATCTCCTTTTCCTTAAGGTCGATAAACTGCACCTTAATGCGGCGCTCCTTAAAATAGCGCTGGGCCTTCTTGGTATCGAAGGACTTTTTGGTGCCGAAGATTTGCACGTTCATATTTATGTTCCGCCGTTCTACCGAATAAAGTTGGTTCGCTCGCGATCGGCCTCGGGGGCTTCGATGCCGGCGGCCTTTCCCGCCTCGATGCAACGCAGCAGCCAGGCCATGTTTTTACCGATGTTTCGCATGGTGGCAAGGCCCTCGGCGTCCTGGGCGGCCTCGCCCGGCATGGCACCGAAGACGTTGTTCCAGTAGGTGGATGCTACCACGGGCATCTGGTTGATGGTGAAGTACTTGTTGAGCACGTCGAAGGTGGTCGACGTGCCGCCGCGACGGGCAACGGCGACAGCGGCGCCCGGCTTGTGCGTAAAGGCCTTGCTGCCTGCATAGAATGCGCGGTCGAGTGCCGAGAGGATGCGTCCGCTGGGATGTGCGTAGTAGACGGGCGAGCCAAAGACAAAGCCGTCGGCCTGTTCGGCGGCAGCGATCAGCTCGTTGACCACGTCGTCGTCAAAGGTGCAGCGACCGCTAAGCTTGCCACACTGGCCGCAACCGATGCAATCGCGAATAGGCTTGGCGCCCAGCTGAAACATCTCGGCCTCGATGCCTTCGGCGTTAAGCTGCTCGGCGACCTCGGCGAGTGCGCGGGCCGTGTTGCCGTTTGCCTTGGGGCTGCCATTGACCAAAAGAACCTTCATCACAAACTCCCTCTGCTGTCGGTGACTTCTGCAGAGGATTATCGCACGAGCGGGCAGATGGCGTGGGGCACGATGCCGGCCCCGAGGGCCCACGGCAGGCACGCTTACCAGGTACGAGCGGGATACGGTCCAGAGGATGTTGGAGTGCGGGGCCTCGTGCGAGCAGATTGTAAGGGGTCTGGGCGGGTCGCCCTCGATGGCGAGCTTTGAGGCCTTGGAAGGCGGGCTGCTGCGGCGGCTATGGTTTATACTAAGGCGGTTGCTATCGAGTAATTCATACTTGGTTTGATTCGATTGTGAATGCGTAACTAGGATGGAAAGCAAAGGAAACTCTATGGAAACAGAGGATGCTGTTTGCTTGATGACTTCGATTGCCTTGATTGTCCTTTCAATCCAATACCGAAGAGGAAGATGGCTCTGCTCAATTGCTGGATATGATGTCACAAAAAGGGAGAGCGAGATTGATATACGCCCTTACGCAAAGCTGATTTCTTCTGTGACGTTATGGATGGGGCTGCTGTTTTTCTTGTGGGCGGTAGAGGGCTGGGTACGCGATTGGAATACCAGCGTTTTTGAAGTTTTGGTTCTACTTCTGTTCAGCTTGGCCTCTTTGTCGTTCGTGCGGCTCGTTAGGTTTGTGTTTATGAGGCGATAGCCAGCGGAAGTGGCTGGACGACAAAATGGACCAATGCAGCCAATTGTCAATAGAATTTGATAGGCTTGGCTTAACAGATTTACTCGAGGGCATATCCGTGGCGGGGGATAGGTTCTATCTTGTTGAGCACTTATTTGCATCAGGCAAAGTAAACCAAGAGTATCGAAACGGTGCCCCCGGGCCCCGGGAGGGACTGAGGGGACGTTCGGCTAACTGCGGGTACGACCTATTTGCCCAATGTGTTCGGTTGAGATCGGAAATTAACCATCATGCGCCCCATAACGCTAGTCCAGCTTGGTGCCCGGTACCTGCGGCGCCTCTTTAATCAGCGCATTAAGTTCGTTCAAAATGGAAACGGGCTGTCGGTCGACGGCGTCCAGATGAAGCGTCGCCACGCGAAGGGGCGGCTGATATTCAAATGAGCCGAGGAGCACGGGCGATCCCAAGAACCGTTCGATTTCGTCTGCAACCGCGTCGGTCTCTTCGGGATCAAGCTCGTCAAAGAGCGCCACGAACATCGGTCCGGTCGAGCGGAACAGACGACCCTTGCCGCGCGAGCAATCCATGAGGCAGGCGGCGCTTTCTGCCAAAACGCGGTCGCCTGCATCAAAGCCAAAGCGGGCATTGACCTGTGCGATTTCGTCGATTTTAATGGCGATCAAGTCCGCGTTTCGTGCCACGCGACGCATCTCGCCAATGGCGTTGACCAGGGCGTGGATATCGCCCAGACCGGTCACGGAATCGGTCGTATCTGCCAAGCTTCGGTTGGTGACAATGCCCACATACATGTTGGGCTCGGTATCGGTGCCGTCCAGGCGGTAACCCGTGCAGTCGCAAAGCGCGTATTTTCCGGCGGTATTCATGACGCGATACTGCATGCAGTGGAAGTGCCACGTGCCGTTTACCACCATATCGAGCTCGGCACGTACGTTGTCGCGGTCCTCGGGGTGAACACGGGCAAGCCATATATCGAGCGAGTTGTAGGGATGCTGGGAGGGTAGGTCAAAATCGCGCACGGCATTAACCGACCATTGCGATTCGCCGGTGTCGAGGTTAATGATGAACGGATAGCGTGTCTCGGAGCTCATGGAGATCGCTTGGAACACTCGGTCGTTGCAGGGGGGGGGTTGTTCGGTGACCGGGCGTTGCGGCGCATCGCCTTCTTCCGGTTGTTGCACACGGTACATGAGCTTGTAGCGATACATTTTGCGGTCGGCGTCCTTTGTCATCTGGCGACGCGTATCGCCTGCAAGCGGGTCGACGCGCGAGCAGCCAAAACTAAAGCTGGCGATCATGGGCGCCTTGCCGTCCGATGTTGCCTCGATAAGATTGGCACGCGTCCGCTCCAGGCGCTGCTCGAGCTCGGCTTCGTCTGTCGTGGGGGATATAAGTACAAATTCGTCTCCACCGATACGGAACAGCAGCTCATCGTGCTCCATTGTCTCGGTGAGTGCGCGGCAGATGCTCAGAATGTAGCGATTGCCCTCGGCGTGGCCAAACTTATCGTTGCAATGCTTAAGGCGGTCGATATCGATATAGGCGCAGGTGAAGGGGGTGCCTTTGCGCCAGAGCTGATCGACATGGCGGTCGAGTCCGCCACGGTTGCCAAGATTGGTGAGCGAGTCGATATAGGCGCCGTGCTCAAGCAGCTCGCGTTCTTGTTGCAGGATGGCGAGCGTTTTCTGCAGTTGCTCACCAATGGCACGCAACTCCGGGGGCAGCGCGGCAACATCGAGCTCGGTGGTTGAGGCCCCGTTCGCAAGTCGCTGAAGATGAGCGATGATTGATTGCTCGCCCAGGCGATACGACTCGTTCATGATGGATGACCTCCTTGGATGGAACAATGGTTTGTATCTTACTCCCAATTTGGTTTAGATTGGGGTATTAGTTAGCTCATGGGAACAAACGCTCCCTCGACGGTGGCGTTTGCGCACGAGCGTATTAGTTGCTGTCGCCACCGTCGAGCAGTGCCTCAAAATCCTCCGCCTGCATGGGACGGTAGTAGAGGAAGCCCTGAGCGTAGCGGGCGCCCATTTGGCGTAGCATGTTTGCCTGCTCATTTGTCTCGATGCCTTCGACCACAACGGGCAGATGGAGCGACTGCGCCATCTCGAGCATTGAAGAAATGATTTGCACGCTGCGGCCTTGATCGCCGTCGACGGGCACAAACGTGCGGTCGAGCTTGATGACGTCGACGTTGACGTTCTTGAGCATCGCGAGCGTGGACTGGCCGGTGCCAAAATCGTCCATGTAGGTCGAGAAGCCGCGGTTGTGCAGGTCGGCCGTCAGCTTATCCACAGCTTCGGACTCTCCCGTATAAGCCGTCTCGGTGATCTCGATGCGCATGAGCTCGGGCGGCAGGTTGTATTGGGCGGCGAGTGCCCCCATATGTTCGGCGACGTCGCAGGCAAGGATATCCACGCGCGACACATTGAGCGAGATCGGAACCACGCGCAGCCCTCGATCGATGCGCTCACGCAGCCACGAGGCGACGCCCTGCCAAACGTATTTGTCGAGCGTCACCACAAAACCGCTTTCCTCGAGAGCGGGGATAAAGGTGGCAGGTGAAATGAGGGAGCCGTCCTTGTCAATCCAGCGCGTGAGTGCCTCGGCGCCAATGATCTCGCCGGTTTCCATGTCGACCTGGGGCTGCAAGTAGTAGGTAATGCGGCCGTTTGAGAGCGCATACTGGAATTCGGTCAGCGTGCGGTGGAACGCGATTTCGTGCTCGTATTCCTCGGGGCGGAAAATGGCAATGCGCTCCTTAAAGTCGTTTTTTGCGCGCCGATTGGTAAACATTGCCTTGGCCTGCGCATCGATGGTGATTTCTTCGTTGGAGTCGATGGGGTAAACGCCCATGGACGGCCAGAAGCCCACGCCGTCATCGTGCTTGGCCACGGCTTCGCGAACACGGCTATAGATTTGATGGACGGCGACGTGCTCAAAGGGGATGAGTACGCAAAAATCGTCTTGGCCCCAGTACCCTGCGACGCCCATGTCGGCATTCTCGATGTCCTTGAGAACCGTGCCCACATCGGCGAGCATGCGGTCGCCCTCGGCCTGTCCGTGCCATTCGTTGAACAGCCGCATGTGTCCCATATCGACGGTGGCGATACACCAGGCGCCGTTGCGCCTTGTCTCAAGAAATTCGTTGGCGCGGCGCATAAACTCGCTGGGTCGATAGAGACCCGTGAGCGGATCGATGCGTTCGGCGATGGCGCTTTTGCGCTCCACCTCGGGTATGGGGAGGCTGTCGTTGGGAACAAGCCCGCCGGCCGTGCGAATGCGACGGTCGAGTTCGCCTAAAACGGCGGCCGTTTGATTGGTCAGGTGCTCGTAAAAGGCCGGAACGACAAGACAGACGGGGGTAATAGTGTCGCCCGCGATTCGAACGGGAGCGAAAACGGCCTCTTTGAGATGTTGGATCAGTTGCTCGAATGCTTCGTGATCCAAATTGTTGCTAAGCACGACGAACTGGGCGTTGCGTGAACGGAAGACGCGACTCCTGCCGCGAGTAATCGACAGCATGCGGCCTGCGTATTCGGCGAGCATGTTGTCGACGGCCTCGGCCCCGTAGAGCTCGTTGAGCTTTGCCGTGCCGCGAACGCGCACTGCTATAAGCCCCGTCTCGCAACGGTCGCGACGGCAGGCATCGATAGCGTTGATCAGCGTGCGCTGCGTTCCGAGACCCGTGGCGGCGTCGACGGTCTCGGCAAGCGAGTGGTTGACGAGCTCGCCGACGTAGAGCGAGGGGGTATTTCCGTCGCTGTCGATACGAAACCCGCGAGCGCGGCCGAGGATGTAGTCGCCGGCGGCATTGCGCACGCGGTACTGCATGACGTGACGATGTTTGGAGCCGTCATAGATTTGGTCGATGTCGTTGGTATAGGCCTCAAGGTCATCGGGATGGACACGCGTTTTCCAATAATCGTGACAGTTGTCTATATGCTCCGAAGGAAGACCAAGATCGCGCAAGGCGCCTTGTGACCAAAGGGTTCGATGTTTGTCCAAGTTCTCGATAAAGAAATATCGGCCTTCGTTGAGCATCGAAAGGGCGTCGAAAACGCGATCGCTTATTTCAAAGTCGTCGGTGTGGGCTTGTGCGATATTGCGTCGATCAAGGTGCACGGCATGGCGCAGCTTATAGTCGTACATGCGATGGTCGGCATCGTTCGTCAAGCGATTGGGGGCTTCGCCCAGGGCGGGGTCGGCGTGCGACACTCCGTAGCTAAACGAGTGAGGCATCTCGGCATCGTTGTTTTTGAGCAGGACCGTCCGGCAGTGTTCCAGACGCTCGGCGAGGTCGTCCTCGGTCGCGATCGTAGACAGGATGGCAAACTCGTCGCCTCCCAGGCGAAATGCCGCCTCGTCCACCTTCATATACAGCTTGAGATAGAGGCTCACCTGTAAGATATAGCGGTTGCCCTCGTCATGGCCAAAGATGTCGTTGCAGTGCTTAAGGTTATCGATGTCGATAAACGCCATGGTTACGGGCAATTCCTGTTCCCAGAGCTCCTCTAAGGAACGGGTGAAACCGCCGCGGTTGCCCAGTCCGGTGAGCTGGTCGGTAAAGGCAGTCCTGATCAGATCGTCCTGACGCTCGAGAAGGTCACGGATGGTCTTTTCGAGCGTCTCGGTGTAATTGCTGGCGATATCCATGCTGTAAGCGGCTTCCTGAGGTCGGGGTGTATTGCGTCGGGCGAGCTCGTTGTACACACGCGTTGCTGCTCAACGCTTTGCGTGTATCCAGGCCCCCGCCTTGCTGCGTCGCTGGTTTAATATGTCGGTCCGTGTTCGCTGCTGATAACTATTGAGTAGTATAAACAACAATAGAGGATTGTATATGGGTGCCCCTGCCGCGGGCGGCCATTATTCGCCAAACGGTAACGCGACGATGTTCGATGAAAATGCGACTGAGGCGATATATGTTGACGGGTATACTTGTTTCGTTTTAAAACGCAGGAACGGAGATGGTCGCATGGCACAGTCAAATCTGACGCGCACGGTGGGGCTTGCGCTCGAGGGAGGCGGCTACCGCGGTATGTATACGGCGGGCGTGCTCGACGTATGGATGGAGCGTGGCTTGACCTGCGACCATATGGTGGGCGTCTCGGCGGGCGCGGCGTTTGGCTACAACTTTAAATCGCGCCAGATCGGCCGTGCCATTCGCTACAACAAGGCCTATTGCGCCGACAAGCGCTATGCGAGCGTGACGAGCTGGCTGCGAACCGGCGACATGTTCAATGCCGAGTTTGCCTATCACGAGGTTCCCATCGAGCGCGATCCCATCGACCTGGAGGCTTATCGTGCCTGCCCCATGCGGTTTACCTGCGTGTGCACCGATCTTAAGACGGGGCGGGCCGTCTACCATGACCTGCCTTACGGTGATGAGCATGATATCGAGTGGATCCGGGCGTCGTCGGCGATTCCCGTGGCAACACGACCCGTTGCCATTGAGGGGCACAAGTACCTGGATGGCGGCGTTGCCGATTCCATTCCCAGCGCATGGCTGTTTGCGCAGGGCTATGACCGCAACGTGGTGGTGCTGACGCAGCCGGCGGGCTTTGTAAAGCAGCCCAATAGCGTGATGCCTATGCTGCGTCGCGTGTATCGTCACTATCCGGAGTTTGTTGCGGCGCTTGAGCACCGGCACGAGGTATATAACGCCACGCTCGACGACCTGGCGCGTCGCGAGGCCGCTGGCGAGATCTTTGTGGTGCGGCCGAGCGAATCGGTGAAGGTGCCGTCGCTGTGCCGCGAGCCCGAGGAACTCGAACGCATCTATCAGATCGGCCGTCGCGATGCGGAGGCGACGCTGCCCGCGCTGGAAGCGTATCTGGCGGGGTAAGGGCTGCTACGGAAAGCGCATCCCGGAATATGCGCTCAGACTGGGATGCGGTTTCCGCGAGGGGGCGGTCGCGGAAACCGCATCCCAAAATTTGCGCTTGGAATGGGATGCGTTTTCCGCTGGCCCTCTATATGGAAAGCGCATCCCAGAATGGACGTCCAAACTGGGATGCGCTTTCCGCTGTTGAAGATATAGGGCTGCGGAGCAGCTGCTCGGCATGAGTCTATGCCTGCTGCCAGGTATCGACGAGCTCCTTGGCTGCGGCGTAGGGGTCGTCGGCACTGCAGACGGCGCTCACCACAAAGAAGCCGTCGACGCCGGTAGTCTTGAGCTGCGGCAGATCGGCCGTTTTGACGCCGCCGCCCACCACGATGGGCACGGGGCTTGCTGCATGGAGGGCAGCCAGGTCCTCAAAGCTCTTGGTGATGATGGAGCCGTCGGCCGCACGTCCGCAGTCGCGCTTGGTTTCGGTCTCGTGGAGCGGGCCTACGCCCAGGTAATCGACCAGGCTCATGTCGGCGGTCTTGACGTACTCGAGCATCTCCTCGCAGCGGGCGGAAAGGCCCACGATGGCATCGGGACCCAGCAGCTTGCGGCAGACCTCGACGGGGATATCGCTCTGGCCCACGTGCACGCCGTCGACGGCGATGCCCTGCTCGCGTGCGGCAAGTACGCAGTCAAGGCGGTCGTCGATCAGCAGCGCGACCTGCCCGGTTTTGCCGGCCTGGGCGATGGCCTGCGCGGCATCGCCCGTCAGTGCGATGATCTCGCGGGCGCTTGCCACCTTGGAACGCACTTGGATGCAGGTAAAGCCGGCGTCGAGCGCCTGAGCCACCACATCGCCCACGGGTCGCCCGAGGGTGTTTTCGGGGCCGAGTACCAGATAGGCAGAGATATCAAGGTTGTCGCGGATGCTCATCGTGCTTCCTCCTGCTTTTTGATCTGAGCTTCCATGCGCTCGAGTTTGCCGGTCATGGTATCGGTAAAACCGGGGCGAATATCGGCTTTGAGCACGACTTCGGTACGGATACCTTTGCTCGCCAACACAAAGGTTGCGTCGCGCACGACCTGCATGACCTCGTCCCAGTCGCCCTCGATCTCGGTGAACATCGAGGTGGTGCGGTTAGGAAGGCCACTCTCGCGAATGACGCGCACGACCTCGGCGACCTCGGCGGATAGCTCGTCACCGGTGCCGCACGGGGCGATGGCCACGGCGACCAGGGTGTTCATGCCGGCATTGGTTGCGGGCTCGGACATGCCTTATGCCTCCTCGAGCTCGAGTTGGTTGTCGGCAATGTCCCGGGCGGTTGCGCGGTAGAGCTCGTCGATAAAGGCGACCTTAAAGCTTGCCGGGGCATCGGCAACGGCGGCGGCACGCGTACCGGCAACGTTGTATACGGCGGTGCCGCAGATGGCCGCCGTAAACGGGTCGGTGGCGCAGGCGTACACGGCCAACACGCCGCCCTGCGAGCAACCGCAGCCGGTGATCTTGGACATGAGCGGGCTGCCGCCGTGGGACTTGGCCACGGTCGTGCCGTCGGTAATCAGGTCGACTTCGCCCGAGACCACTACGGCGCCGCCGGTGTAGCGGGCGAGCGCCGCGGCGGCATCGCGGGCGGCGTCAACCGTATCGGTGGTGTCGACGCCGCGCACGCGGCTCAGATCGGCCGCTTCGCCCTCAAGTCCCCATAGGCCGGCGAGCGCAATGATCTCGGAGGCGTTGCCGCGCACGATGGCGGGCTTGTACTGCTTGAGTTCGCCTACCAGCTGGGTGCGCAGGCTGCCGATGCCCAGGCCCACCGGATCGAGCACCCAGGGCTTGCCGGCGTCGTGTGCCGCCTTGGCCGCGCGGGGAATCGTCTGCTCGTAGATGGGGAAGAGCGTTCCCATGTTCAGATAGATGGCGCCGCCGCCGGCAACGAGCGCCTCGCCCTCGTCGGGCAGATAGACCATGGCGGCCGAACCGCCCACGGCGAGCTGCGCGTTGGCGACAAAGTCAATCGTCACCGTGTTGGTGATGGAGCCGGCCATGGGATTGGTGGCGCGAATCTTCTCCACGGCCTTGACCACATTTTGCTTAAGCTGTTCCGAATCGATCACTGCACATGCCTCCTTGGCATAGAAAAGGGGCGCTGTGCATAGACAGCGCCCCTAAAAAGGCGGCATGCTCCCTACGCCAGCATTAACTGACAGGTTCAAAGGATTGGGCCCTATGCCCTCTCAGCCTTGTGGTTTGCACCGCCGGCACTCCCGCATCGAATCTGTTGTTCCCTATACTAGCGCACCTGCCAATAAGGGACAGGTTTATTTTGGCAGGTAACAACTGGGGCTTTGCGTTTTCCCAGATAAAACCTGCCAATATAAACCTGTCTCTTTTTGGCAGGTCGGTACAATAGACGGGATTAAGAATGACCGAGGGGGCCTTATGATTAAACTTGTGCTGACCGATATGGACGATACGCTGATTCCAGCCGGGCATGACGGCGCCAGCGACTACGCCATCGAGGGCATTCATGCCATGCAGGCGGCGGGTCTGCACTTTGGCCCGGTTTCGGGTCGCCAGCCCTCCGCGATGGGCTGGATGTTCCGCAATCGCGCCGAGTGCTTCTCGACCGGCGCGTTCTGCAACGGCCAGGTCATGTTTGTGGACGGCGAGGTGGTAGCCTCGCATGCGACCGACAACGCCGCCCTGATGCGCTTGGCTGACTACTTGGAGCAAGAGACCGACGATACGTATCTGAAGGTCTACGGCCTGGGTGACGACTTTTGGGATAACGATGCCTATTGCGTGACGAGCGACCCCGAGCGCGTGCGCCGCGCCATGGAGTCGGGCGGCAACGCATGGCTCAAGGGCGAAGAGGCCCCGTGCCGTCCTGTCGTCGATGACGCGTCGGTGTTCAAGGCGAATATCTGGAGTGCTCGTTCGCGTGAGGAGCTCGCGGAGCTACGCGAGCGCGTTGCCGCTGAGGTGCCGGAACTCTCGCTTGTGTTTCCCAACAATCGTGTGCGCCTGTTCGACATTCTTCCAGCAGGTTGGGACAAGGGTTGCGCTGCGCTGGAGCTGGCGCGCGCTTTGGACCTGACGTCCGACGAGGTGGCCGTATTTGGCGATTCCGATAACGACCTGCCCATGATCGGTGCCGTCCCCAACTCCGTTGCAGTCGCCAATGCCAACGAGGCCGTCACGGCTGCCGCGCGCTGGCATATCGGCGCTGCGGCAGACGATGCGGTTGCCGGGGCTCTGCATCAGATTGCCGCCTGCGCCGCGACGGGGGAGATGCCGTCGTTTATGCGTCAGATGAGCACGACGGGTTTCGACGTCACGAACGTCTAGGGAGAAAGCCATGAAGCTTCAGCAGCTCAGGTATGTCGTCAAAGTTGCCGAATGCGGCAGCATCACCGAGGCCTCGCGCCGGCTCTTTGTGTCGCAGCCTTCGATTACCGCGTCGATTCGCGATCTCGAAAACGAGATGGGTGTGCACATCTTTGAGCGCACCAACAAGGGCGTCATTGTGTCCGAGGAAGGCGAGACCTTCTTAGGCTACGCGCGCCAGGTGCTCGACCAGGCGGATCTGCTCGAAGGCAAGTACAAGGGCGAGTCCGAGCAGGTGCCGCACTTTAGTGTGAGCTGCCAGCATTATTCCTTTGCCGTTAACGCGTTTGTTGACGTGATCCGCGAGTTCGATGCCGCACGTTACGACTTCACCCTGCGCGAGGAGCAGACTCACGAGATTATCGAGGACGTCGCGCATATGAAAAGCGAACTGGGCATCCTGTACTTATCCGAGCATAACCGCGAGGTTATCGAGCGCATGCTGGCGGCCAACGAGCTCGTATTCGAGGGGCTTTTCTGCGCCACGCCGCATGTCTTCGTCTGTGCCGACCATCCGCTGGCGGCCCGCTCCAGCGTGACGCTCGAGGACTTGGAAGACTACCCGTTCCTGTCCTACGAGCAGGGCAGTTACAACTCGTTTTACTATTCCGAGGAGCTGACCTCGACGTTTGAGCGTCGCAAGAATATCCGCGTGCGCGACCGTGCGACGCTGTTCAATTTGGCCATGGGCCTCAACGGCTACACGGTATGCTCGGGCGTGATCAGCCACGAGCTCAACGGCCCCGGCATTATCTCGATTCCGCTCGATGTGGATGAGTACATGGAGATCGGCATCATCACGCGCAAGAACACGACGCTTACGCGCTACGGTCAAGCCTATATCGACGCGATCCGTCAGCATATCTAGACTGCTGCGTCCTGCACAGGTCAAATCTCTTCATGGCAGTCCCAACTGATATAGGAAGCATCTATATCAAACTGTTATAAACGTATATTTTACGATGGCTATATGAGCGCTCATACTCTGTTCCAGTAAAGCAACCAATGCAAAGGGAGATATCTATGAGCACTTCAATTCAACCGAACGCGCCGTTTCGCGCTGATATCGTCGGCAGCTTTCTTCGTCCGCAGGCCGTAAAGGATGCCCGCGCTGCCTATGCGGCAGGCGCGCTTGATGCCGAGGGGCTTAAGGCCGTCGAGGATGAGGCTATTCGCGACCTGGTGGACAAGCAAAAGGCCGCTGGCCTGCAGGTGATTACCGATGGCGAGTTTCGTCGCAGTTACTGGCACCTCGACTTTATGTGGGGGCTCAACGGCATTGAACGCCGCACCTCGCGTACGGGCTATATGTTCCACGACGAGGAGACCACGGCTGACACCGCCGTGGTGACCGGCCCCATCAGCGGCGAGAACCACCCCTTCGTCGAGCACTTTAAGTTTGTCAAGGCGCTCGAGGGGGATGGCCACGTTGCACGCCAGACCATTCCGGCGCCGATCCAGACGTTCTCGGAGGTTACGCTCGACCGCTGCGATGGCCAGCAGGAGAGCCTGCGCGCTGTCTATAAGACCGATGAGGAACTTGCCGACGCAATTGCAGCCGCTTATCGCACGGTGATCGCCGACCTGTACGCAGCGGGTTGCCGCAACATCCAGTTTGATGACTGCACCTGGGGCATCTATTGCGATACCGACTTTGTGTCCAAGACTGGCATGAGCCCGGTTGACCTGCAAAAGGTGAGCGAGCTGGGCGTGGCGCTCAACAACGCCGCCATCGAGGGCAAGCCCGACGACCTCGTCATTAACACGCACGTGTGCCGCGGCAACTACCACTCTACCTATGCTTTCGAGGGCGGCTATGACCCCATCGCGCCGTACCTGTTTGCACATGAGGATGTCGACGCATTCTACCTGGAGTTCGATACGCCGCGCGCCGGCGGTTTTGAGCCGCTCGGCTACGTTGCCCCGGGCAAGAAGGTCGTGCTGGGCTTGGTGACCACCAAGGCCGCAGAGCTCGAGGACGAGGACGTTATCGTTGAGCGCATCCGCGAAGCCGCAAAGTACGTGCCGCTCGAGAACCTGTATCTGTCTCCCCAGTGCGGCTTTGCCAGCTGCGAGATTGGCAACAAGCTGACCGAGGACGAGCAGTGGGCAAAGATCGCCCTGGTCAAACGCATCGCCGAGCGCATCTGGAAGTAGTGCTGCCGTTCGCAGGGGCGTCGTGGTCGGAGCGGCATGCATCGCGTACAATGGTTCGGATCGTATCGTTCGGGCAGGTAATCCGATATGCCCGGGCGCCCTTCCATTATGAAAGGACATCCATGTCCCAATCCTCGACGCCCGCCGTCGCCGATGCCATCTACGATGCGTCGTCGCTCGGTCGCCCGCGCATGTTCCTACTCGGTCTGCAGCATCTATTCGCGATGTTCGGTGCCACGGTGCTCGTACCCGTGCTCACCGGTCTCTCGGTGTCGGCGACCCTTTTGTTTGCCGGCCTGGGCACGCTGCTCTTCCACTTCCTATCGCGCGGCAAGGTGCCAGCGTTTTTGGGATCTTCGTTTGCCTTTATCGCGGGCTATGCCGCCATCGCGCCCAACGGCGAGGCCGAGCTTTTGCCCTACGCCTGCCTAGGTGTAGCCTGTGCCGGCCTGCTCTATCCGGTGCTGGCGGCCCTGTTTCGCGCGTTTGGTGCCAAGCGCGTTATGCGCTTCTTCCCGCCGGTAGTGACTGGCCCCATCGTCATTTCCATCGGCCTGATCTTGGCAAGCTCTGCCATCGCCAACTGCCAGACCAATTGGCTTGTTGCCGTTGTCGCTGTGGCGGTGATCGTCATCTGCAACATCTGGGGCCGTGGCATGGTCAAGATCGTGCCGATTCTGCTGGGCGTTGTGGTGAGCTATGCCGTTGCGACTGCGCTCGGCGAGGTTGATTTCTCGGGCGTTGCCGCCGCTCCGTGGGTCGGTCTGCCCATCGTGTGGGACAACACCGTGTTTGCACTCTTTGGGCCGCAGTTCGATAGCGGTCTTGCCATGACGGCCATCATCACCATTATGCCGCTGGCATTTGCGACCATGATCGAGCATGTCGGTGATATCTCGGCTATCGGCTCCACCTGCGAGCGTAACTACATCGCCGATCCTGGCCTGCATCGCACGCTGCTTGGCGACGGCCTGGCGACCATTCTCGCATCGCTCTTTGGCGCTCCGGCTAACACCACCTATGGCGAGAACACCGGTGTGCTTGCCCTAACGCGTGTGTTTGACCCGCGCGTGATTCGCATTGCCGCATGTTGTGCCATTGTGCTCTCGTTCTGCCCCAAGTTCGCGGCTGTCATTGCGGCCATGCCGGCGTGTGTAATCGGCGGTGTGTCGCTCGTGCTCTATGGCATGATCAGCGCCGTGGGCGTTCGCAACCTCATCGAGAACCAGGTCGATTTCCAAAATAACCGCAACGTGCTGGTGGCCGCCCTGGTGCTCGTGCTTTCGCTCGGCATTGCGTACAGCACCGCCGGCGCCATCGTGCTGGAATTGGGCGGCGTGACGATTTCGCTTTCCGGTCTTGCCGTGGGCTCGCTGGTGGGCATTGTGCTCAACGCCATCCTGCCGGGTAACGACTTTGAGTTTGATGTCTCCGAGCTTGAGGAGGCTGCTGAGTAGCAGCTGTGTTCAGCTAAAACAAGATATGGTGCCCATGCGTATATGCGCGTGGACACCATTTTTAATGCGTCAGTATCCAGTGGATGCCGCGGGCCATGCGCAAGTCGGTCTGGGAAAAGTGATTGCCGGGGTTGAGCTCCAGCGTCGTGGGAATACCACGTTCGCCGAGCAGCTTTTCCATTGCGCGCGTGTCGTCGAGCACATGCCGCATCATGCGGTTGGGCGTCTTGGTCTCTTTTTTGCCGAGCGACAGATAGACGGCTTGCGGGCTGCCGGCAAAAGGGGCCGTGCTGGCACGGTCGACAAAGTCGGGAAACCATAGCGACCCCGATGCGCTCGCGGCGCGGTCAAAGGCGTCGGTTTGCCAGAGGGACCAGAGTGCGAAGAGGCCCGCGAGCGAGTAACCGGCAATGCCGCGCCAGGTGGGCGGCTGAGGAAGCGACGACTCGACCTGGGGGATTATCTGATTCAGCAGCTCATCAAGAAAATCGGCAGCTTGGCCGCCGAAAGGCTCGGCATCGCGTACGGTCCCGTCGCATGCCCAGGGGCTCAGCTCGCGATTCCAATCGAGCCCGCCAATGGTGACGAGGGCGAATGGCGGACAGTCGAGCTCTCGGCAGCGTTCATAAACCTCCGTGCCGTCGCCCATGACCACGGGAAGATAGATGACTGGTGCGCTTTCGGCATGCTGTGCATGAACGGTTATCTGCTTTTGATGCGCTTCCATGACGGGCTTCTCTCGGCGTTGTGATATCGACGGCCCCCATTGTCGCACGCCGGCTCATGCAGGTTGGGCTAGACCAAAGACAATCTCGTGCATACCCTGCGGACACATATGGAAAACGCCACCGCCGGAGGGGAGCTCGGCGGTGGCGTTGTTAAACGGTGCTGGGGCTCGGGGCCTTCGCGGGAGCTGCCATGTGCGCAGAGGCGTCTAAGAGCGCTTACGGCTCGCCATGGTGCCTGCGGCGATAGCGGCTGTTCCCGCAAGGACGGTTGCCACGATGGCCGCACCCGAGGTGTCGCCGGTTGCCGCGAGCACGCCGGTAGTCTTGGCTTTCGTGGTTGAAGCCGCAACGGCCTTGGTCGGCTTTGAGCCCTCAGGCTTGGGGTTTTGCTTGGTCTCGTCGGGCTTGGGGTCTTCCGGCTTGGCTACCTCGGGAGGTGCGATGGTCGTGCTTTTGGCGACTGCTTTGATATAGAGGGAGTCGACCGTGGCGTCGCCCGTGCCGATGGCTTGGCCTGCCTCGTAGATGCCGTCACGGAGCTTGTGATAGTCAATGACCTTGCCGCCTTCGGGCGTCTGGATGGCGGCGTTCTCAATCTTGATGGTGCCGATTGTCTTGCCGTCAGCGCTCATGGCACGGGCAAAGATTGCCGCTGTATATCCTTCGGCCGTTACCTTGCTGCGGGTGATCGAGATGACTGCGGGTGTGACGCCCTCGCTGGTCTGGGCGATGATGCCGATGTTCTCGCCTTGGGGTTCGCGCCTCGTCTCGCCATCTTGGTTTTCGCTGTAGGGGATGGGGCCGTCGCCGTTCTCGACATAGCGGGCTATGGCCTTGACAACGGAGTCGCTGATGTAGATGTGGCCACCCTTCTCGTTGGGTCGATCGTTTCTGGTGGAGAATGCAGCCGAAACCTCGCCTTCCGCAGACGCGTCCACGGTGGAGCCGTTCTTGACGACGATGTCGTCCTGGTAGGTGAAGAGGGCGATGGCGCCACCGTATCTGCCTTTACCTGCACGGACCGTCACGTTTGCATGATCGAGGGTGATGCCCTTGTGGGCATAGACGCCATATTCAACACCGTTTACGTTGAGGGAGGCGTTTGTGGCTGCGAGGCTGCCCTTGGCCTCGACGGCAGCGTCTTTCTCGGAGCTTGCCTTGACCTGGCTGCCGTCCGAGATGTTGATATTGCCGCCGCTCCAAAGGGCCTCACCATCAGCTGAGCTTGCCTCGACCGTCCCGCCACCCTTGATGGTGAGGTTCTTGTCGGTTCCAATACCCTTGTCCTCGGTAGCCCTGGCGGTGACGGCTCCGCTGTCGTCAATCGTGATATTGCCGTTTGCCCTGATGCCATCCGATGCACCCGTGGCGTTGACGTTGCCCGAACCTTTGATAGCGAGATCACCCCCGGCATTGATGGCATCAAACCCAGTGCTCGTGGCGTTGACGGATCCGGCTCCGTCGATGTTGATATTACCCGTGGAGAGGATAGCGTCCTCAGTAGATGTCACGCTGAGCGTGCTGCCCGCGTCGCCTTGGATATTGAGCTCGGCATTCTCGTTAGTGCCATGAGAAACGTTGATGCTTTCGATCCATTCGGCAGTGACGATGTTGGTTCCTGAGTAATTCACGTTGAGCTTGCCTGCGGCCTGGATCTCGCCGCCGTTATAGTTGTTGAGCTTCAAGTCGTCGGCGCCGTCCCACGACCAGGTACCGGCTTCGTCGCTCGCCGCGGTGTTGTACTTGTTGCCGCCGACCTTGACCCATTCCGCTGCGAGCGAGACGCTCGGCATGAGCAGCGAGCTCACCGTGAGCGCGCATACGGCTCCCACGACGATGCGGCGCGTCACGCGGCGCCAGCTGCCGTGCGCGAGTCTTATGCGACGGCGAACGTCGGGTTCGGCAACATGGGTTCCGGCGGTAGTGTCATTGCGTTTGGGGGTCGTGAACAAGGCTGCCATGGTTGCTCCCGTTCTCATAGGGCCTATACGACTAGATTCAGCGTATCTGCTGGATGTTGCCGGCGGTAGTGCCGTTTGGAGGGCAAAATGGCCAAAATGGGGGAGAAATAGGCCGCACGCCGGCGCAGGGATCGGCGCTAAAAGAAAAGCGCGGGGCCGCATGGCGACTCCGCGCTTTATTGTTCAGCTTTTGCAGCCTTGCCCTCACGCTACGAAGAAGTAGACGAGGAAGGCAAGGGCCGTGATCCACCCGTCCTGTGCGAAAAAGTGTTTACGAGCGTTTGCGACTCGCCAGGGCGCCTGTGACGATAGCGGCCGTTCCTACAAGGGCGGTCGCTATGATGGCCGCGCTCGAGGTGTCGCCGGTTGCGGCGAGGATGCCGGTGGTTTTGGCTCCCGCGGTTGCAGCCGCAACGGTCTTGGTCGTCTTCGTGCCCTCGGACTTGGAACCCTCGGGCTTGGTCTCGCCTGGCTTCTCCTCGGGTTTGATCTCCTCGGGAGGCACGATGACCGTGCTCTTGGCGACAGCTGCATCGTAGGGGGAGTCAATCGTGGCATCGCCCGTGCCGATGGTCTGCCCCGCCTCGTAGACGATGCCGTCGCTGAGCTCTTCCTTGTTGCGATAGTCAATGACTTTGCCGCCTGCAGGCGTCTGGATGATGGCGTCCTTGATTTCGATGGTGCCGATCGCCTTGCCGTCCGCGCTCATGGCAAGGGCGAAGATAGCCGCCGTGTCTCCCTCGGCCGTGACCTTGCTGCGGACGATCGAGATGGTCGCGGGCGTGATGCCCTTCTCGGTCTGCGCGAAGATGCCGATGTTCAGGCCCTCGGACTCAGGGATGATTTCGTCGTTTTGGTCTCCACTGTAGTGGTCGGGGCCGTCGCCGCCGGTCTCGGCATAGCGGGCTATGGCCTTGACAACGGAGTCGCTGATGTAGATATGGCCACCCGCTTCGTCGGAGTAGAAATTACTGGTGGAGATTGCAACCGAGAACCTGCCTTCTGCGAGCGCATCCACAGTCGAGCCGTTCTTGATGACGATGTCGTCCTCATCGGTGAAGAGTGCGCTGGCTTCCCCGCCATCTGAGCTTGCGCGGACCGTCACGGTCGCGCCATCGAGCGTGATGCCCTTGTAGACATAGATGCCATACCCAACGCCACTTGCGTTGAGGGAAGCGTTCGTGACCGTGAGGCTGTTTTTACCGTCGATGGCGGCGTCTTCCTCGGAGCTTGCCTTGACCTGGCTGCCACCCGAGATCTCGATGTTGCCGTCGGCCCAAATCGCATTGTCTTTGATAGAGCTTGCCTCTACCTTGCCGCCGCCCTTTATGATGAGGTTCTCGTTAGCATCGATACTCTGATCGTCGGTGGCCTTGGCGGTGACGGTTCCGCTGTTGTCGATCGTGATGTTGCCGTCGGCCCTGACGCCATCAGAATCGCCCGTGGCGTTAACGTTTCCCGAGCCCTTGATGGTGACATCGCCCCCGGCATCGATGGCATCGTGCTCGGTGCTCGTGGCGTTGACAGTGCCAGCGCCGTCGATGTTGATGTTGCCGACGGAAGTGATGGCGTCACGAGAAGAGGTCACGTTGAGCGTGCTGGACGCGTCGCCCTGAATATTAAGCTCGGCGTTCTCGTTCGCGCCATCCTTAACCTTGATGCCGCGGCCGTTGTCGTTAGTGACGGTGTTGTTGCCCTCGTAGCTCACGTTGAGCTTGCCCGCTGCCTCGATCGCGCCGCCGTTATAGCCGTTGAGCTTCATGTCGTCGGCACCGTCCCATGACCAGGTGCCGGCGGCGTCGCCCGCCGCAGTGCCGGCGTTGTACTGGGCGCCGCCGACGTTGACCCACTCCGCCGCGAGCGAGACGCTCGGCATGAGCAGCGAGCTTACCGTAAGCGCGCATACGGCGCCTACAACGATGCGGCGCGTCACGCGGCGCCAGCTGCCGTGTGCGAGCAACGTGCGACGGCGCACGTCGGGCTCGATAAAATGGGCTCCAGAGGTTTTGTCATTGCGCTTGGGGGTCGTGAACAAGGCGGCCATGGTTACTCCCATCCTCATAGGGCCTATGCGATTACGCCCAGCATATCTGCAGGATGTAGCCGGCGGTAGTGCCGTTTGGAGGGCAAAATGTCCAAAACTTGGGAAGCAATACATCGCGCATCCGTGCGTTGCCTGGGCTTAAAAGAAAAGCGCGGAGCCGCTCGATGCGACTCCGCGCTTTGGTGTTCTGCTTTGGCAGCTTTGCCGTTACGCTACGAAGAAGTAGACGAGGAAGGCAAGGGCTGCGATCCACATGAGCGGCTTGATCTTGGAGGCCTCGCCCTTAAAGAGCGCGACGATCACGTAGGCGATAAAGCCCAGGCCAATGCCGGCGGAGATGGAGTAGGTGAAGGGCACGCCGGCGACAATCATGAACGCCGGGAAGCCCTGCGACACGTCGGACCAGTCGATCTCGGAGGCCTCGCTCATCATGAGGTAGCCGACGTAGACCAGAGCACCGCAGGTGGCGGCACTGGAAACGATGGTGACGATGGGGGAGAAGAACGCGGCGAGAATGAACAGCACGCCGGTGGTGACGGAGGTGAGGCCCGTGCGACCACCGTCGGCAGCGCCAGAGGTGGACTCGACGAAGGTAGTGATGGAGGAGACGCCCATAAAGCCACCGGCAGCAGCGGCCACGGAGTCGACGACCAGGATGGGACGGATGTCCTCGACATTGCCGTCCTCGGTCAAGAACTCGCCCTGCTTGGCGACGGCCATCGCGGTGCCCATGGTGTCGAAGAAGTCGCTCATGAGCAGCGAGAAGGCAACGACGAGCAGCATCGGGTCGGTCAGGACCTTCACGATGGCAAGGTTGCCGTCGGCAGTGCTGGCAAACGGGGCGCCGAAGGTCGAGAAGTCGAGCGGTGCGATGAGGCCCTCGGGCGCATGGGTGACGCCCAGCGGGATTCCGGCGATAACGGCGACGATGATGCCGATGAGCAGCGAGCCCGGCACGTTGCGGGAAGCTAGGGCAACCGTCACGACGATGGAGATGATGCCGACGATAAAGGTGGGGGAGGCGATGTCGCCCAGGCCGACGAGCGTACCGGCGCCAGCGGTGATGATGCCGGCGTCGCACAGGCCGATCATGGCGATAAACAGGCCCAGACCCACCGAGATGGCGTGGCGCAGGACCACGGGGATGGCGTCCATGATGGCCTCGCGCAGGCCGCAAAGGACGAGCAGCAAGATGACGACGCCCTCGAGGAAGATAACGCTCATGGCCACGTGCCAGTCGCCGCCGCACATGGTGGTGGCGATGCCCGCAATCATGGCGTTGATGCCCAGACCCGACGCACAGGCGAGCGGGCGGTTGGCGAAGATGCCCATGCAGATGGTCATGATGCCGGCGCCCAGGCAGGTGGCGCAGGCGAGCGCTCCCGCATCGATGCCAGCGCCCGAGAGCACTGCGGGGTTGACGGCGATGATGTAGGCCATCGCCAGGAATGTTGTCAGTCCAGCGCGAAGTTCGGTCCCGATTGTGGACTTGCGCTCACTGACGTGAAAAAGTTCGTCCATGCATACCCTTTCCTTGTTCGGCCCCGAGTTTAGGCCGATTGACACGAACTCACTTACTATATCGTCTTTACAACCTTGCCGTTCCTCGCATGTTGATGTTCGGCGCTTTGTAACAGACGGACGGTATTTATCGCATGAAAATGTGTGGGTACCGTATACTTAAGCGGTTACAACGACCCCTATGGAGGAACGTATGATTAAAGAGCTTTGCCACGACGAGGCTATCCTGTCCCAGCGTTGCGAGGTTGCGACCGTCGAGGACGAGTCGGTTGCTCAGGACCTGATCGATACCATCAAGTCGCTCGACGATGCCGGCTGCCTTGCCGCTAACCAGATTGGCGTTACCAAGAAGGTCTGCGTCTACCTGGACGACGCCGGCGAGCCCCACGTGCTCTACAACCCCCGTCTGGTGTTTGGCCTGGGCGCCAGCAAGATGGAGGAGAGCTGCCTGACGCACGAGGAGGTCACCAAGTCCACGCGCTATATCAAGTGCAAGGTTGCCTTTGACCAGATCGTCGATGGCAAGATGCGCGAGCGCAAGCAGGACTTTGTCGGCTTCGAGGCGCAGATGATTCAGCATATGATCGATCACTGTCTTGGCAAGCTTGTCTAGGGCGACCACAGCACCGCACTTCGTCGTTTTTGGTCCGGGCGTGACATTGTTGTCATGTCCGGGCTTTTGTGTTTAGCGCCTTTTTGTTTGGTGACAATAACCTTAGCAGGACCGTAAAGCTAGGAGGCGCTATGTGCACGAGCATTCGATTTACCGATAATTCTGGCCACATGTATCTGGGCCGCAACCTCGACTGGAGCTTTGACTACGGCCAACAGGTTCGCGTGATGCCGCGCGGGTTCCACATTCCGTATTCGTTTATCGACGATGCGTCGGCGGCACACGCGGTAATCGGCATGTGCATCGATTACAAGAACTATCCCATGTTTTTCGACTGTGGTAACGATGCGGGTCTGGCTGTGGCGGGGCTCAACTTTCCCGGCTATGCCGAGTATGCCGAGGGCCCTGTCGACGGCAAGAACAATATCGCGGCCTATGAGTTTCCCCTGTGGGTGGCAGCGACGTTCTCGACGGTCGACGAGGTCGAGGCCGCGCTGCGCGACACGGTGATTGTCGCCAAATCTGCCGGAGAGGGGCTGGGCGTGTCGCTGCTCCATTGGATTATCGGCGACAGCCGGCGCAGCATCGTGGTCGAGATGATGGCTGACGGCCTGCATGTATACGACGATCCGGTCGACACCCTTGCCAACCAGCCGACCTTCCCGTGGCACATGGAAAACCTGCGCACCTATATCACCGCCACAAGCGATTTTCCGCAGACGGCGACATGGCGTGGCGCCGAGCTTAAGCCCTATGGAGCCGGTGCCGGCATGCGCGGCATTCCGGGCGATTGCTATTCGCCGAGCCGTTTCGTAAAGGCGGCGTACCTCAATGCCAATTACCCGCAAAAGGAGAGCGAGACCGAAAACGTCGTTCGCATGTTCCGCTCGCTCGAGGGCGTGGTGATGATCGAGGGAGCGTCCAGGATGGGCGATGGCAAGTTCGAGAAGACTATCTACACCGGATGCTTTAGCGCGCGCACGGGCAATTATTACTACGCGATGTATGGGGATCCGTCGATTCGCTACGTGAGCCTGATGGATGCCGAGGGCGCGAGCCCCGATAGGCTCGTGGTTCCCGAGCCGCGCCGTTCGTAGCTCATAGCTTTACTGCAATGCAAAATGGCCCTGCATCTCCCGTGAGGTGCAGGGCCACTGTCATCGATGTGTGACGTCGCTAGAAGTTGACGTCGTTGAGCTGGGCACTCTCGAGGCCGTCGAGCAGTTGCTGTTCGGGCGTATCGGCGACGCTCTCGAGCAATTCGGTGGGATCGACGTTCATGTCCCTACCGGCCTCGTTGCCGTTGACCAGGTCGTCCGAGAAGATATCGACTTCCATTTCCTCGGCTTCCTCGATCTGGACCTCGAGCGGCACATGGGTGCGTACGAGTTTGACCGCCGGACGCATGCGGGCAAAGAGAGGCACGTACTCGATGATGATCGCCGAGTTCTCAAGACCGTACCAGCGTGCCGGGCTTCCGCAGGCGCGGCGGACGGCGTACTTGATGGCCATCACGCGGTGGTCGTTGCGGTTGATGTCCGTTTCGGGGGCAAGCATCTTGCGCAGCATGCAAAAACGGAAGTCGCCCACGTTGCCGCGCGTCTCGTAGATGGAGTAGGTGTGATGCTGCGGTGGCAGCTCACCCGATGTCATCAAGTCGCCAACGATCTGACGCAGATAGGCGTTGATGCGCTGGTTGACCTTAAAGCCCAGGTCCAGGCGCACGCGGAACAAAAAGTCCGTGCCAAAGGTCTCGACGGAATACTCGTGCGTATAGGGCTCGTCGGTAACGTGCACGTTGATGAACCAATATGCCTTGGCGCGCTTGGGGTGCTTGTCCAGGATGGAATAGAGCACGTCGCGGTCGAGCGTGAGCGGGTCGGGGCTGTTGGTGAGGAACACCAGATTGTCGGCGAGCACGGGGTAGGTCTCGTCGTTGCGCAGGCGGTTGAGCTGATCGATGTACTTGGAGACGGGCAGCAGGATCGTCTGCGTGCGCTCGATGGCGGTGCCGCGGCGCCACACGTACATAAGGCCAAACAGCAGCGAGGCCAGGAAGATCATCACATAGCCGCCGTTAAAGAACATGGTGAGGCACGAGGCAAAGAAGCAGAGCTCGATGGCGCCAAAAAGCAGGGCAAAGACGCAGGCGCCCAACTTGTGCTTGAGGATGCCGGCGATATAGCTCGTCAAAAGCGTCGTGGTCATGAGCATAGTCACGGTGATGGCGAGGCCGTAGGCGCTCTCCATGCGCTCGGAGTTTTGGAACAGCAGCACGATGAAGATACAGCCGACCCACATGATGTTGTTGACGAGCGGAATATAGAGTTGACCCTTGGTGTCGCTGGGGTAGTGGATGCGCAGATGCGGCATAAGGTTGAGACGCGTGGCCTCGGATACCAGCGAGAACGAGCCGGTGATAAGCGCCTGCGAGGCGATGATGGCCGCTACGGCCGATAGCACGATGGCAAAGGGGCGCAGGGGCTCGGGAAGCATCATGTAGAACGGGTTGACGATGTCCATCGCGAGCATCTGGGGATTGGAGTTGTTGGCGAGCAGCCAAGCGCCCTGACCCAGATAGTTAAGGATGAGGGCCGCCTTTACGAACGGCCAGGATGCGTAAATGTTAGCCTTGCCCACGTGACCCATGTCCGAATAGAGCGCCTCGGCGCCGGTCGTCGACAGGAAGACGAAACCGAGCACCATGATGCCCGAGTGGTTGATGGGCGAGAACAGGAACATGATGCCGCGGATGGGGTTGAGTGCGCGCAAGATGGACAGGTTGCCGAGCATGTTGAACAGGCCGGCGCCCGCCAGGAACAGGAACCATAGCGTCATGAGCGGGCCGAAGAGCTTGCCGATTGACGAGGTGCCGGCGCGCTGCATGGCAAATAGGCCGCAGATAATGATGATGGTAATAATGATGACGTTGGTCTGGCCGTCGCCCAATAGCGCGTGGCCCCACTCGATGGTGCGCAGACCCTCGATGGCTGTGGTGACCGTGACGGCGGGGGTGAGGATGCCGTCGGCAAGCAGCGCCGCACCGCCGATCATGGCGGGAAGGATCAGCCACGGCGCCACTTTGCGCACGAGACTGAACAGGGCGAAGATACCGCCCTCGTTGTGGTTGTCGGCCCTCATGGCGATTAGCACGTACTTGACCGTGGTTACGAGCGTCATGGTCCAGATGACGAGCGAAAGCGCGCCCAGGATCATGTCCTCGCTGACGGTACCGACGCCGCCGTTGTTGGCGACGATTGATTTCATGGTGTACATAGGGCTCGTGCCGATGTCGCCATAGACGACGCCGAGCGTTACGAGCAACATACCAGCAGAAAGGGGAATGGCTCCATGCCCGCTCTGTCCGTGCTGGTCTTGGAGGTTTGCCTCCAGTTTGTTGTGTGCCACGTGGACTCCCTTAGACATCCGGTTATCTGTCTAGGGCAGATAACCTTTATGCCATCTTTATACATATAAGAGCAGTTTGGCACATCGGGGTGTTTTAGACAATAATCCCCATCTGGGGATTATTCATGTACGCAGGTAGCATTTCAAAACAGGGGCGCACCGGCTGTATGGTCTTGCTGCAATGTGATAACCACGGACGCGCCTCTGCTTTGAAACTGAAGAGGGGCTTTTAGGCGCGTGCTACTTGGGCGATGCTTGCTTTGGTGTCTGCGCGTTTGCCGGCGACTTCGCAAAAGATCGCGCCGCCGATGATCAACGCGGCGCCCATGAGGCGGATGGGCGTCATGGTCTCTCCCAAAAGGGCAACGGAGAACACGACGGCCGAAAGCGGCTCGAGGTAGCCGACGACCGCGACGGTCTGGACGGGCAGCTTGGCGACGGCACTAAAGTAGAGCAGGCAACCGATGCCGGTGTTGACGACGCCGAGCATGGCGACGGCGCCCCAATCGATGCCGGCGGCAATGCTGGGGGAGAGGAACGAGGGAGCGCCTTGGGTGACGAGTGTGAGAACCAGCGCGGTCACAAAGGCGGCGCTCACCTGGAGCGTGGAGTTCTCGAGGCCTTCGATGTGCGGCGCGCCCTTGCTGGCGATGACCATCAATGCATAGCAGAAGGCCGAGGCGATGCCGCAGGCGATGCCCGCAATGGGCATATTGCCGCCGAGACCTTGCGCTGCAATGAGAAAAGCGCCGCAGGCGACGGCGATAAACCCGGCGATTTTGCCGCCGGTCAGTTTTTCGCCAAAGATAAGCGGCGAGAGGGCCATGACGATGATGGGGCCGCAGTAGTACAGCAGCGAGGAGATGCCGACGCCGATCGTCTGATAGGCGCGGAACAGAAAAATCCAGCTGGCGCCAAGCGCGGCTCCAGAGAGGAGGAGGGCCGCGGCTTCGCGGGGGCGAGATGGCGCCTGCAGCTTATGGCGTTGGGTGATGGCAAGGATGATGACGAGCGAGAGGGCTCCCAGAAAGGTGCGCAGCAGCACGATATCGGAGCTCGGCAGCGCGATGGCGGCGGCGATGATGCCGTTGGAGCCAAACAGCAGCAATGCTGCCAAATACGTAATCAGTCCGTTATTCATGTACTGCCGTCCCCTCTATATCCTTGCATGTTTACTATGGGCGAGGTGGTTCTAGAAGAAAAGCGAATATAATGCATGAATGACATGACAAAAACTCATGCAATGGTGGAGGCCTGCCGTGGAAACGAATATTCAAAAGATGCAGGTGCTGCTCGAGACCGTGCGCGCCGGAAGCTTTACGCGCGCCGCAGAGCGCCTGAGCTATTCGCAATCGGGCGTGAGCCGCATGGTGGCCGATCTTGAGGCCGATTGGGGCTTTAAGGTGCTCGACCGCAGTCGCGAGGGCGTAGCTCTTTCTGCCGACGGGCGGCAGATTATGCCGGCCGTGGAGGCGCTCTGCGAGGAATTCGTTCGCTTGCAGCGACGCGTGGATGAGATGCGCGGGCTCATGCGCGGCAAAATCTGCATCGGTACGTTTTCGAGCGTGGCGACCCACGTGCTGCCGCCGGTGATCGCGCGTTTTCGTGCCGATTATCCAGACGTCGATTACGAGTTGCTGATGGGCGACTATTCGGAGATTGAACAATGGGTGGCAGAGGGCCGCTGCGATCTGGGCTTTATCCCGCATGAGCCCCGAGAAAATGGCATGACGTCGCGGTCTTTGGTGCGCGACGAGTTGATGGCGGTAGTGCCGGCAGAGTCTTTGCTTGCCACCGAGGAGGTCGTCTCTCTTGCCGATTTGGCCAACGAGCAGTTTATTCTGCTGGAACGCGGCACCGATGACGAGATTACGCCACTGTTCCGTCGGGCGGGGCTGACCGTGCGCTCAAAGCTGTCGACCTGGGATGACTATGCGATTATGGCCATGGTCGAGGACGGCCTGGGCGTGAGCGTTCTTCCGGCGCTCATCTTGCGCCGCTGCCAGTTCAACGTTGCCATTCGTTCGCTCGAAGGACATCCCCACCGGCAGATCAACGCTATATATCGAACGGCCGATGTTTCACTTGCCGCCGCCCGTTTTCTCGAATACCTCTAGCATGCTCGGCGAGGGCTGCTCAGATGTCGAATCGTACGAGCACTCAGCATATTTTCTTGTGAAATTGAGCTTACTCGCTACGCATGGCGCTATACTGCTTGCTAAATTGAACTTCGGTTCAATTCGTGTTCTATAAATTGAACTTTGCCAGCAAGGAGGTTCTAGTGGCCCAAGAGACGTTTAGCGATCGCCTGCGACAGACTATGTCCGATCGCGACGTTCGCCAGTCGGACGTAATCCGCGCATCGGAGATGCTCGGCAAAAAACTCGGCAAGAGTCAGATGAGCCAATATGTGAGCGGCAAGACGATTCCGCGGCGCGATGTGGCAGAGCTGCTCGCCCGTATTTTGGAGGTCGATGTTACCTGGCTGCTCGCCGGTGACGCCGACCGAGGCGAGGAATCATCTCCCCGCAACGATTCCAAGCCCGAACACCATCCCTCAGCTCAAATTGCAAGGAGCACCACCATGCGTACTTTTTCTAAATCCACCAAGCTCGATAACGTCCTGTATGACGTGCGCGGTCCCGTCGTCGACGAGGCCGCCCGTATGGAGGACGAGGGCGAGCGCATTCTCAAGCTCAATATCGGCAACCCGGCGCCCTTCGGTTTCCGCACGCCCGATGAGGTCATCAAGGACATGCGCCAGCAGCTGCCCGACTGCGAAGGCTATTCCAACTCGCGCGGCTTGTTCTCCGCGCGCAAGGCGATCATGCAGTATTCGCAGATCAAGGGCCTGCCCAACGTTCAGATGGAGCATATCTACACGGGCAACGGCGTGTCCGAGCTCATTCAGCTTTCGATGAACGCGCTGCTCGACAATGGCGACGAGATTCTGATCCCCAGCCCTGACTATCCGCTCTGGACGGCGTGCGCAACCCTTGCCGGCGGTCATCCCGTACATTATTTGTGTGATGAGCAGGCGGATTGGTATCCCGACCTGGAGGATATGGAGTCCAAGATCACGAGCGCGACCAAAGCCCTCGTCATCATCAACCCTAACAACCCCACGGGTTCCGTCTATCCGCGTGAGGTGCTCGAGGGCATCGTTGAGGTTGCGCGCAGGCATCAGCTGATGATCTTTGCCGATGAGATTTACGACCGCCTGTGCATGGACGGCTATGAGCACGTCTCGATTGCCTCGCTCGCTCCCGATCTGCCCTGTGTCACCTTTAGCGGCCTTTCCAAGTCGCACATGATTGCGGGCTATCGTATTGGCTGGATGGTGCTTTCGGGCAACCAGCGCTGCATGAGCGACTTCATCATGGGTATCAACATGCTCTCCAACATGCGCCTGTGCTCCAACGTGCCGGCTCAGTCGATCGTTCAGACGGCACTCGGTGGTCATCAGTCCGTTAACGACTACATCCGTCCTGGCGGCCGTGTCTACGAGCAGCGCAACTTTGTGTATGAGGCGCTCAACAAGATTGACGGCATCTCGGTGGTTAAGCCGCGCGCGGCGTTCTACATCTTCCCCAAGATGGATGTGAAGAAGTTCAACATCACCGATGACGAGCAGTTCGCCCTTGACCTGCTGCACGAGAAGAAGATCCTGATCACGCGCGGCGGCGGCTTCAACTGGGCTGAGCCCGACCACTTCCGTATCGTGTACCTGCCGCGCATGGAAGTACTCAAAGAGTCCCTCGAAGACCTCGCCGACTTCTTTGACCATTACCGCCAGGCGTAGGGGATAGAAGTTCCGCACTATGAAGAGCTCCCTGCAGTTGCTTGGCTGCAGGGAGCTTTCTTGAATTGGCGCAACTATATAACTATTCCTTGGCAGTGGTCGATTTCGTGCTGGATGATCTCGGCGGTGTAGCCCGAGAAGTTTTTGATGCAGCGGGCAAAGTTCTCGTCCAAATACTCAACCTTAATGCGGCGATATCGGGTACAGGGACGCTCGCCGACGAGCGAAAGACATCCTTCGCTCGTCTGGTAGGCGTTGACCTGCTCAAGAATCTGCGGGTTGTACATAAGCAGCGCCCTGTTGCCGTCCTTTACGCAGATGATGCGCTTGCGTACGCCGATCATGTTGGCGGCAAGCCCCACGCACTCGTGCTCGTGTTCATGCAGCGTGTCCAGAAGATCCTGCCCGGTCGCGGCGTCGTCGGGCCCCGCGTCTTCGGAAGGCAGGCGCAAAAAGAACTCGGATTTCATGATGGGCTTAATCATGGCGGGCTCCTCATGTCTCGTGCTTTCGTGGACTTTTAATAATAGCGCGGAAGGAAAGCTGCGCGTCAGCGTTACAATCTTTCAACGTTGGACCATGTTGTCGGATCCGTCGCGTGCGGCGTCTGACGTAAGTCTAGGGCTCATGCTCGCCCTGGACTGTTCCTCTGGGGCGATGCGACTGTCGTTCCAAGAGGAAGGAAATGCATGGGGAGCAAATCTCAGCAACAAGTTCAAGCAACGCCATCGGCCACTTCGGCGTTTCTCGTCGTAATGTATATTGCAGCCTTTGTCGCCGCGTTTAACGAGAACATCATTAACGTGGCACTGCACGATATCATGGCGGCCTTTTCGGTGAGTGCCACCACGGCGCAGTGGCTAGTTTCGGGATACATGATCGTGACGTCGATCTTTACGGCCATCATGGCCTTTCTGTCCGGTCGTTTCTCGACGCGCAAGCTGCTGTTTTTCGCATGCGGATGCATGGTCGCCGGAGAAGTTCTGTGCCTGGTCGCCCCGTCGTTTACCGTTTTGCTGCCAAGTCGTATTTTGCAGGCTGCGGGATCGGGCATCTTGTTTCCGCTCATGATGAATGTGGTGCTATCTTGTGCTCCGCGCGAGAAGCTCGGTCTGTATCTGAGCCTGGGCGGTGCCTGCATTACGCTAGGGCCGGCGTTTGGGCCCGTGATTAGTGGTCTTATGTGCACGTTGTTTGGCTGGAGGGCGGTGTTCGTAGTGCCGCTGGTGGGCGGTGTCGTGGTCGCCGCGGCGGCAGCAAAGCTCGTTCGGAATGTCGGAGAGCGCTCGAACACCACGCTTGATATTCTGTCGGTTGTTTTGCTCGCTGCCGGCATTACGGCGTTCGTGTATTCCGTAGGCGAGTTCTCGACCAATGTGATGGCCGGTATCGTGGCGCTTTTCGCCGCTGTTGTGGTGCTCGGCCTGTTTGCGGTTCGTCAGCTCAAGCTCGAGCATCCGGTGCTTAACGTGCGTCCCATGGCGAGCGTTCGTTTTTGGCCTGCATGCCTGCTTGTGGTGGTGTCGATGATGACGACGTTCTCGATGAGCGTTTTGTTGCCGCTCTATTTTGAGGGCGCATACGGCATGACCGCACTTGTCGCGGGTTTGCTCATTTTGCCGGCGATCGCCTGCAACGCCGTGACCTCGATTGTGGGCGGACGCGTGATGGATGCCCGTGGTGCGTGGCCGCTGCTGCCGGTCGGCTTTGCCCTGATCGCTGTGGGGCAGACGGCAATCTCGATGACCGCGGCAAGCATGAACATCGGCGTTGTCGTGCTGCTGACCGTTGTGGTGTATGCCGGCGTCGGTTTGGTACTGAGCCCCTCGCAGACCGCCGGTTTGGAGACGCTCCCCGCCGCTGAGCATCCTCACGGAACGGCATTGCTTAACACGTGGAACATGATTGCCGCGTCGTTTGGTCCGTCGCTGTTTATCGGCCTGCTTTCGAGTTCTGCGGTGGCTGCTGGCGCCGCAGGCGTTGCGTCGGACGTTGCCCAGGCGATAGGATTTGCAGCCGCCGTGCGCGTGGCGGCCGTGATTGCCGTTGTCGGGTTCGCGGTGTCGCTGGTGTACGCTCGCCGCGAGTCGCACATGTCGCATTAATGTGTGCACATAGATTCTGCAGTTAGATTGGGTGACGACACCATAAACTAATGGACGATTTGCCGAGAGGCATGAATGTTTAAAGCGCAAAGAGTGCGCGACGGGCCCCGCGAATGGGGCGATGATGCCCGAGAGGGCCAAGAAGGAGTCTCATGTCTGAGAACGAAGAGATCATGAACGAGACCGAGAACGAGACCATGGCTGCCGAGGTTGAGGCAGTCGAGACTGTGGAGACCGAAGCTGCCGAGGTTGAGGCTGCTGACGAGGTTTCCGCCGAGGAGGCCGAGGTTGTCGAGGCCGCCGCTGATTACGATGACGAAGAGCTGATGGACAAGATGCAGAAGGCCGCCCGCCTGCTGCGCAGCCGTCGCTTTGCTATTTCCAAGGAGGAGGAGGCCAAGGCCGAGCGCATGGCGAACATCGAGCGCGCCATCAAGCTTCTTGACCTCAAGCCCAAGATGGAGCAGAAGGAAATGTCCGACCTGCTGGGCATGCGCCTTCGTGAGCTCGATGGCCTGATGGCCGAGGCCGAGGCTGCCGATCTGGTCGGCCGCATCGACGACGCCGAGGGCGATATGCGCAAGATCGTTGTCTTCGCTGCCGAGGATGCCGCTGAGGGCCTGGTCGAGCTTGCCAACAAGAAGGAGAAGCTCCTGCCCGAGCTTTCTTACGAGGAGGCTACCGAGCTGATGGCCGCTCTCGATAAGGTTATCGCTCCGCTCGTCGCCATGGGCCTGGACGAGGACCGCGGTCCTCGCGGCGGCCGTGACGAGCGCGGTGGCCGTGGCGGCGACCGTGGCGGTCGCGGCGGCTTTGGCGATCGCGGTGGCCGTGGCGGCGACCGTGGCGGTCGCGGTGGCGATCGCGGTGGCCGTGGCGGCTTTGGCGACCGTGGCGGCGACCGTGGCGGTCGCGGCGGCTTTGGTGGCAACCGTGGTGGCTATGGCGATCGCGGTGGCAACCGTGGTGGCTTCGGCGGCAACCGTGGTAACGACCGCGGCGGTCGCGGTGGCGACCGTGGCGGCCGCAACGGTGGCGGCTTCCGCGGCAACCGCTTCTAGTTGAGTTACGGCGTTTTACCAAACGCCGTAACTGCTCGACGCTGCAAACCCGCCAGGGCGGCAATCTGCCTTTCAACTTCGGCGGCATGACCAAAAGATCAATGCCGCCTCGTTTCAAGGCACCTTGCTCGCTCTGGCGGGTTTTCGCTGTCGGTACCAAGGCATCGGCGTCGCCTTGATCCAAACCTACCAAAAAGGGACAGGTTTATTTTGGTCGGTTTTATCTGGGCAAACGTGGTCGTCTATCGCAATATGGTCGTTGGGGACGTTCTTGTTTGACTAGTCGTTTAAGAACGTCCATT